>NZ_JAKFEF010000011.1:0-137057 GCF_036675785.1 Aromatoleum sp. | reverse complement strand
GGCCTCGTCGCTTCGGCGGAATTGTTGCTGACCGACGTCAAGGACGGCCTGTACTACCAGACGCTGAACGTCGGTCCCGGCTACATCGGCCCGGACGGCCGCGCGCTGTACTGGAATCCGAGCAGCCCCCGGCCCTTCGGCAATACCTCTACCGGCGCCACGGCCACCAACCCGGCGCGATTCCGCAACAACAGCTTCTTCGGCGATGTCTACCTGATCAACAACACCAACAAGGGCAAGAGCCAGCAGTTCACGGTCTCGCTGACCCAGCCGTTCTCGATCGACAGCGACTGGTCGTGGACGCTGGGCTACACCTATACCAATGCCACCGAGGTGGGTTCGCTGACCAGCTCCACTGCTGGCTCTGGCTTTGGCAGCCAGCTCGGCGTCAACCCCAACGAGGAGGTGTCCAACACCGCCCGTTACGAGATCAAGGACCGTTTCACCGGCTCCCTGGAGTGGAACCACAAGTTCTTCGGTGATTACGAAACCCGCGTCGGCCTGGTCTACGAAGGTCGCAGCGGCCGCCCGTACAGCTACATCTTCAACAACGACGCCAACGGCGACAACCGCACGTTCAATGATCTGTTCTACGTGCCGAGGAGCTCGGGTGATGTGCTGTTCGGCTCGCTCAACGCCACCACCGGTGCGTTCACGCGGGATCCGGTGATGGAAAAGCGGTTCTGGGACTGGCTCTACGCCAACCCCGAGCTCGCGCAGTACATGGGCAGCCATGCACCGGAAAATGCCTTCCGCGCAGGCTGGGTCAACACGTTCGACGTGCGTATTGCCCAGGAGCTGCCCGGGTTCTTCGCAGGTCACAAGTCCAAGATCTGGGTGGACATCCAGAACATCGGCAACATGTTGAACGAAGACTGGGGCCACATCATCGACTACGGCTTCAACGCCAATAACGCGGTCGCAAGCCTGGTCGGTATCTGCAGAGTGAACTGCCCCGCGGGCATGACCGGAAAGTACGTGTACGGCTACCGCAGCGGTACCGAGTTCGGCCAGGCTACCGCGCTTGGCTTGCCGACCAATGCGGACGGCCAGACCAACGGCATCTCGCAGTGGTCGCTCCAGGTGGGCCTGAAGTACGAGTTCTGATTCAGGCAGTCGGCAACACCGAAACGGCCGGGGAAACCCGGCCGTTTTCTTTTTGCGATTCCTCCGGCGCGAGCCACTGCGCTAAAGTCACGGGCATGAACGACGACAGCAGAATGACCAGCGAACCGGCCAATGCCACCCTCCCCACCGTCAACGCCCGCATCTACCCGCGCGGCGGCCTCGACGTGTTGTCGCGCGCTGAAGTGGCGCGTTTGCGCGATGCATCCAGCGGCGGCATGCATGACCTGCTGCGACGCTGCGCGCTTGCGGTAATGACCAGCGGCAGCGCCTCCGACGATCCGCGCGCCGCGCAGGAGCTGTATCCGGATTTCGACATCGAAGTGCTGCAGCAGGACCGCGGCGTCCGCATCGACCTGCGTAACGCACCCGCGATGGCGTTCGTCGACGGCGAGATCATCCGCGGCGTCGCCGAACTGTTGTTCGCCGTCGTCCGCGACCTGGCCTACACCGCGATCGAGCTCAGCGGCGGCGAAGATTGCGGCCGCGACCTCGACACCAGTGCCGGCATCACCGACGCCGTCTTCGGCCTGCTGCGCAACGCGCGCGTGCTGCAGCCGGCCGACCCCAACCTGGTGGTGTGCTGGGGTGGTCACTCGATCAATCGCGACGAATACATCTACACCAAACAGGTCGGCTACGAACTGGGCCTGCGCGGCCTCGACATCTGCACCGGCTGCGGCCCGGGCGCGATGAAGGGGCCGATGAAGGGCGCGACGATCAGCCATGCGAAACAACGCATCACCCACGGGCGCTACCTCGGCTTTACCGAGCCCGGCATCATCGCCGCCGAATCGCCGAACCCGATCGTCAATGAACTAGTCATTCTTCCCGACGTCGAAAAGCGCCTCGAAGCCTTCGTCCGCACCGGTCACGGCTTCGTCGTCTTCCCCGGCGGCGTCGGCACGGCCGAGGAAATCCTTTACGTCCTCGGCATCCTGCTTCACCCCGACAACGCGGACCTGCCGTTCCCGCTCGTCTTCACCGGGCCGAAGATCGCCGAGGACTACTTTCGCCGCATCGATCAGTTCATCGGCGAAACGCTCGGCGTCGAGGCGCAGCGCCGCTACAAGATCATCATCGACGACCCGGAAGCGGTCGCGCGGGAACTGCACGCCGGCCTCGGCGAGGTCCGCGCGTCCCGGAAGGAGAAGCGCGACGCCTACTACTTCAACTGGTCGCTGCGGATCGAGCACGAATTCCAGCACCCGTTCCGCCCCACGCACGAGAGCATGCGCCAGCTCACGCTGCACAAGAAGCAGCCCCGCCACCTGCTGGCCGCAAACCTGCGCCGCGCGTTTTCGGGCGTCGTCGCCGGCAACGTCAAGAACGACGGCATCCGCGAGATCGAACGGAACGGCCGGTTCGAAATCCACGGCGACCCGGAGATCATGGAGCCGATGGACCTCCTGCTGTCGTCCTTCGTCGCGCAGGGGCGGATGAAGCTCCCCGGCACCCGTTACGAGCCGTGCTACCGCGTAGTCACCGAGGCGGTACCGGCGGCACCGGCGGCATGAACAGGAGCGGGCGGGGAACCTAGTTCCATCGAATCGAATCCCTGGAGAGGAAACCCGATATGAAGCGCGCACATCCCCTCGCATTCGGCATCGCGGCCCTGTGCCTCGCCTCGGTCGCGCACGCCGCCGACATTCGCCCCGGCCTGTGGGAATTTCGCTCGACGCGGCTGAACCTCGGGGGCCTGCCCGACATGTCGTCGCAGATGGCGCAATTGCCGCAGTACCTGAAGAGCCTGCCGCCGGACATGCGCCGGACGATCGAGCAGCAGATGGCGGCGCGCGGCGTCGCGATGGGCAGCGACGGCGCCGTGCGCAGCTGCATCACGCCCGAGCAGGCGAGGCACGACAACATCTACTCCGGCAAGGTCGAGGGCAACTGCACGCTCGCCGATGTCGTAAAGACCGGCAATACGGTGACGGGCCGCCTGCGGTGCACGCAGCCCGACGCGACCGGTCGCTTCGAGGCGCGGCTCGATGGTGCCGAACATTTCACGACCCGCGTGGACCTGAAGTCGGCGCAAGGCGACATGCAGGTCGACACCGACGCACGCTGGCTTGCCGCCGAGTGCGGGGCGCCGCAGGGGTAAGACCGCCCGCGCATCTCCTTGGACACGCCGACATGAAGCGCGCGCGCGGCAAGATGAATCGGTCCGATCCGGTGTTCGTCGAGCAGGTCGAGCTGCTCTATCGAAACGCCCCGCTCGCGTATACGACGACGCTGATCAACGGCGCGATTCTGGCGTACATCCAGAGCGAACACATTCCACTTGTCGTCCTGCTCGCGTGGTATGTATCGCTGGTCATCGTGACGGGGGTCCGTGCGTACGTCGCGCGACGCCATGCCCTCGCAAGTCCCGACCCCGCCCGCGCCGGCATCTGGAACCTCGCCTATTTCGCCGGCGCGGGCGCCGCGGGTTGCGTCTGGGGCGCGGCCGGTCTCGTGCTCTTTCCACCCGATTCCATCGCGCATCAGGTCTTTGTCGCGTTCGTTCTCGCGGGGATGTCCGCGGGCGCTGTGAGCGTGCTCGCCTCGCGAATCGAGACCTGCATCGCGTTCATGCTGCCTGCGCTGTTGCCGCTGGCGATCCGGTACCTGACGCTGCATACGCCGCTGCAGACCGCAATGGGCGTCATGACGGTGATTTTCCTCGTTGCGCTGTCGGTCTCCGCGTGGAACTTCCACTGTGCGATCCGCACCTCCCTGCGACTGCGATTCGACAAGCAGGACCTCGAAGCCGAAATCGCGCGGCGCGTACGCGCCGAGGAACGGCTTTTCAACGAGAAGGAGCGCCTGCAGACCACCCTGCGGTCAATCGGTGAAGGGGTCGTGCTGATCGACGCCGACGGCCGGGTCGAGGATTTCAACCCTGCCGCCGAGCGGCTTTTCGAGCGCCGCCGGCACGACGCCGCGGGCCACCCGCCCGAGGAGGTCTTCGAATGTTTCGACGATCAGGGCTGGCGCAGCCCGACCGCGCTGGAAGAGGCGCTAAAGTCCGCGACCCCGCGGCGAAAACGCTCGGTGCTGTACGGCAAAGACAACGTGAGGTACATCGTCGAGGAACTCGCGACGCCGCTCCTCGACCGCGACGACCGGCTCGTCGGCGCGGTGTCGGTGTTCCGCGACGTCACGGAACAGCACCAGCTGACCGAGCAACTGATCCATGCCGCCGATCACGACGTGCTGACCGGGCTGCCGAACCGGAATCTGCTGAAGGAGCGGACGCGGCAGGCGGTCGCACGGGCGCAACGCAAGCACGAAACCTTCGGGCTGCTGTTCATCGACCTCGACGACTTCAAGGCCGTCAATGACACGCTGGGGCATGCGAGCGGCGACTCGCTGCTGGTCGATGTCGCAAGACGCCTCGCCGAGTGTGTCAGAGAAGAGGACACGATCGCCCGGCTCGGCGGCGACGAATTCGTCGTGCTGCTCGATGGCCCCGCGAAAAGGCCCGAGGTCGAAGCGATCGCCGCCAAGATCGTCCTCCGACTGCGCGAGCCCTTCCAGCTCGAAACCCGGGCGGCGGCGATCGGCGCGAGCATCGGCGCGAGCCTGTACCCCGACGACGGCCACGACGTGGAGAGCCTGCTCGGCGCCGCCGACGCTGCGATGTACCGCGAGAAGCACGCGCGCAACAGTAAGAAATAGCGCTGCAGGAAAGCTCGTGGGGGGAGCTGTGAGATTCGAGGCCGTTTCCTTCAGCGGATCATCCGCTGCTCGCGCGGTACGTCCGCGGAGTGGATCGGCGGCGGGAGACCGGGCCGGGGTTTCCGGGGTGTCGGGGGGAAATCAAGGCAGCAGAAAGGAACTCGCCTCGGTCACCGCGAGGGCGGGCTCGTCGACGGCGGTGATGCGGAAGCGAATCTCCTGCCTGCCGTTGAGCCCGGCGGCCGCACTCGACGCGACCGTGATCGGCACAGGCAGCACGCTGCCGCCGTCGACCGCGAAGGTATCGCGCCCCGCGATATGAACGCCGGCTGGACCTTCGACGGCGACGCGAAACTCGCGCGGCCGTTCGAGCAGATTCATCAGTTTCAGCGTATAGGCGTTCTCGACGTTGCCGTCGGTCCCTTCGCGGAGCAGCGCGCTGCGATCGCGCAGCACGTCGACAATCAGCGGCGTACGGTTCACGAGCATCGAGGCGCCGAGCACGGAAAAGACGACCAGCCCCGCGACGTACGTCAGTGCACGCGGGCTGCGCCAGGCGCGGGCACGTGCAGAGGCTGGCGGCAGTGCGGGAGCCGCAAGCTCGCTTTCCGACGCCATCCGGATGAGCCCGGGGGACGAACCGATCCGGGTCATCACGTCGTCACACGCATCGGCACACAACCCGCAGTTGATGCACTGATACTGGAGCCCGTCCCGGATATCGATGCCGGTGGGGCACACCTGTACGCAAAGCGTGCAGTCGACGCAGTCGCCGCCGGCCCGTGCGATGGGATTTGCGGCGTCCCCGCCCGTTGCCGCGGCGAGCTTCGCTGCGCCGCGTCGGCCCCGTGGCTCGCCGCGTCGCGCGTCGTAGCTGATCGTCCTGGTGTCGGCGTCGAACATCACCCCTTGGAAGCGCGAGTAGGGGCACATGTGGAGGCAAACCATTTCACGCGCGAAGCCGGCCTGCAGATAGGTGAACGCGCCGTAGAAGAAGACCCAGAAGCCTTCCCATGGCCCGAGGTCGCCCGGCCCGAGATTCCAGAGCAGCTCGCGGATCGGCGTGAAATAGCCGACGAAAGTGATTCCGGTCCATGCCGCGATCGCAAGCCAGGCCCCGTGCTTTGCGGCCTTCAGCCTGAGCTTGCGCGCACTGACCGGCGCTTCGTCGAGACGCAAGCGGGCGATGTGATCGCCTTCGACACGGGCTTCGACCCAGCGGAAGATCGACGTATAGACGGTCTGTGGACAGGCGAAGCCGCAAAACAGTCGACCTGCGACCGCGGTGACGAGGAACAGCGCGGTGGCGGCGATGATCAGCAGCACTGCGGCGAGCAGCGCATCCTGCGGCCACAGGACGAGGCCGAAGAGGTAGAACTTGCGCTCGGCGATGTCGAACAGGAACGCCTGCCGGCCGTCCCAACTCAGCCAGGCGCCGCCGTAAAAGAGCAACTGGGAGAACCACACCATCGCCCGGCGCAAACTGTTGTAGCGGCCGGCGGTCGTGCGCGGGTGAATTTTCCCGGTCTTTTGGTAGAACTCGATGTGGGCGCCGCTGGCCCGGGTCGTCGGCGTATGCATTGCGCTGTCCTCGCTGCGATCCGCGCCCGAAGGTTTTCTTGGCGAAACGGGCAGCGAGGCGAGTAGACCATCACGAGTCAGTGCGATACAGATTCAGATCGGCGGAATTCGAACGTAACAGTCAGTCCGCCGCGACGCGGGTCACATCTGTTCCCCGATCATGCCGCCGAGCGTCGCGATCGCGTTCTCGAACTCGTCGGACCACGGATGGCCGAAGTTGAGGCGGACACAGTTGCGGTATTGGCGACCGGCGTTCGTCGAGCAGAAGGGCGCCCTGCTGCCGTTTCAATCCACGCGCCCGCGAGGGGCGCGACGCCGGACGCCGACCAGCGCGGACACAGCGCGGGGTTTCAATCCACGCGCCCGCGAGGGGCGCGACTCCAGGTCGTCGTCACCAACTCGAAATCCTTTGGTTTCAATCCACGTGCCCGCGAGGGGCGCGACGGGCGTCCGTCGTGTCGGGGATCGGCTCGGCGCTCGGGTTTCAATCCACGCGCCCGCGAGGGGCGCGACGACGCGGTCGAATTCGGAGCGCATGCCGTCGTCAGCGTTTCAATCCGCGCGCCCGCGAGGGGCGCGACAAGATCCCCGCCGACAGCCACGCCAACCCGACGACGTTTCAATCCACGCGCCCGCGAGGGGCGCGACTCGATGTTTGCGCACGATTCCAGTTACTGCCGGGTGTTTCAATCCACGCGCCCGCGAGGGGCGCGACTTGAGCGGTTCCGCCGTTGATGATTGTTTCAATCCACGCGCCCGCGAGGGGCGCGACTGACGGTGGCGCTGTACGCGGCGTTGTCTCTGGCATTGTTTCAATCCACGCGCCCGCGAGGGGCGCGACGGGTGCTTCGTTTTTCAATGACACGATTGAGGGTCAGTTTCAATCCACGCGCCCGCGAGGGGCGCGACTTGATGTGGAGCGATGCAGATTTGTACTTGCCGTTTCAATCCACGCGCCCGCGAGGGGCGCGACAGGTGGATCTGGAGGCGGGGACGATGACCCTGCTGTTTCAATCCACGCGCCCGCGAGGGGCGCGACCCGTGCGATCGGTCATCTGCTCGTCCGTCAGGCCGTTTCAATCCACGCGCCCGCGAGGGGCGCGACGCCTTGATCGTCATGTCCGCCGCTTCCGCGACAGGTTTCAATCCACGCGCCCGCGAGGGGCGCGACACGCAATGCGCTGCTCGTGCGCTGCGTCGCTCACATGTTTCAATCCACGCGCCCGCGAGGGGCGCGACCGGGCTCGACATGCCGGAGCCGACGGGCTGGTGCCTGTTTCAATCCACGCGCCCGCGAGGGGCGCGACGCGGTTGTGCGCACAGCAACGTCGCACGTTGCCGGATTGTTTCAATCCACGCGCCCGCGAGGGGCGCGACCCAGCGCGATGGAGCCGGATTCCTGGGGTCGTTACCTGTTTCAATCCACGCGCCCGCGAGGGGCGCGACGATTGCCCGGCCCATGTAACGCCCTTCGAGGGGGGTTTCAATCCACGCGCCCGCGAGGGGCGCGACGAAGTCTAGTGCGAGGTTCATCTGCCGTTCAAGGTTTCAATCCACGCGCCCGCGAGGGGCGCGACCTGCTCGATATTCAGCTTTCCGTCCGTCGTCAGAGTGTTTCAATCCACGCGCCCGCGAGGGGCGCGACTGGCCGAATGGTCGGAGGCGTGCAGCGGCTGCTACGTTTCAATCCACGCGCCCGCGAGGGGCGCGACCAGCATCGTCATACGCGGAACCCCTCTATTTGGAGTTTCAATCCACGCGCCCGCGAGGGGCGCGACCTGCCAATGACCTTTCCGTCCGCGCCAATGACAGAGTTTCAATCCACGCGCCCGCGAGGGGCGCGACCATGTCGATCGCCTGCCCGAACACCACGACCGATGTTTCAATCCACGCGCCCGCGAGGGGCGCGACCAGTAGAGATTGGCAAGCGTCCTCGCCCATACCGGTTTCAATCCACGCGCCCGCGAGGGGCGCGACCGGCGAGGTTATAGGTGACGTTGAAGTAGCTGTAGTTTCAATCCACGCGCCCGCGAGGGGCGCGACGTACGCCCGTGCCATCGTGGAACGTGCCGACAAAGGTTTCAATCCACGCGCCCGCGAGGGGCGCGACGCGGCATGGGCTTCTTTCGATTTGCCCCTTCCACCGTTTCAATCCACGCGCCCGCGAGGGGCGCGACTCGCCACCCGGCTTCTCGTTGATTGTCGCTTGTTGTTTCAATCCACGCGCCCGCGAGGGGCGCGACCTGGAGCGTATCCCGCGCTCGAATGGATCAACGATGTTTCAATCCACGCGCCCGCGAGGGGCGCGACGCGTCAGCGTGTCGCCCTCGGCGGTCGTCACCTGGTTTCAATCCACGCGCCCGCGAGGGGCGCGACGATAGACGGCGAGCAGCCACGAGCGGAACCGCGCGTTTCAATCCACGCGCCCGCGAGGGGCGCGACTGGCCAGCGCCGTGACAGCGTCGATGTCGAGCGTCAGTTTCAATCCACGCGCCCGCGAGGGGCGCGACCAAGCTTGCGGCACTCGTTGTCGTCGTCGAACTGGTTTCAATCCACGCGCCCGCGAGGGGCGCGACTCGCCGGCACGCGCAGTTTGTCGCTCGCCGGATCGGTTTCAATCCACGCGCCCGCGAGGGGCGCGACGAGGCTGATGGCGATCTGACTGTCGTGAAGCAGGTTTCAATCCACGCGCCCGCGAGGGGCGCGACGTGGCGTATGCGATCGCGGTATCAAGCACGGCCGAGTTTCAATCCACGCGCCCGCGAGGGGCGCGACACGGCGCGCTCGAATCGGTCAATGAATACCGCGAGGTTTCAATCCACGCGCCCGCGAGGGGCGCGACTCGGGTTCGCCTCTCCTGTGCGCCGCACCATGTGGTTTCAATCCACGCGCCCGCGAGGGGCGCGACGGTTTCGGCAAACCCATCCGCGTCGGTCGTCGATTGTTTCAATCCACGCGCCCGCGAGGGGCGCGACCGTCCTCTCCTTGGCGGCCCCCAAGCCGCGGGTAACGTTTCAATCCACGCGCCCGCGAGGGGCGCGACAAATCGTCGCGCGCCAGGACCTCTACCACCTCAAGTTTCAATCCACGCGCCCGCGAGGGGCGCGACATCGTTCAACCCGCGGCTCACGAAGATGATCGAGGAGTTTCAATCCACGCGCCCGCGAGGGGCGCGACGCATGCGTGGTGCGTTACGTGTACGCGGGCTGGTGTTTCAATCCACGCGCCCGCGAGGGGCGCGACGCGCTCGGCCTGCTGTTGCTGCGCGAGTGCGGTTTCAATCCACGCGCCCGCGAGGGGCGCGACCCACGGTAGCGACACCATTCCCGCACGTTCGTCAGGTTTCAATCCACGCGCCCGCGAGGGGCGCGACTCGGTGGAGTGGTGTCGCCTGCTGCGGATGTCGTGTTTCAATCCACGCGCCCGCGAGGGGCGCGACTTCGGCCGCTTCGTGTTCGCTCGCCAGATCAATGTTTCAATCCACGCGCCCGCGAGGGGCGCGACAACGCATTTGCATGACCTGATCGGCCGGCAGAAAGTTTCAATCCACGCGCCCGCGAGGGGCGCGACGCCCTTCGGCGCAAACCCATCACTACGGGCCGGGCTGTTTCAATCCACGCGCCCGCGAGGGGCGCGACGCCGGTAGGAGCTGATCTTTGCGAGCACCGCATCGTTTCAATCCACGCGCCCGCGAGGGGCGCGACGTCCAGCAGCGATTGCGCCGGATCACACGACATGTTTCAATCCACGCGCCCGCGAGGGGCGCGACTCGATCAAGGTGCGCGGCGACAACCGGCGCGTGCGAGTTTCAATCCACGCGCCCGCGAGGGGCGCGACCAATGCTTGACCCGTTCATCGGGCGGCAGATTCTGTTTCAATCCACGCGCCCGCGAGGGGCGCGACCGCATCAAACGGCGAAATTCGATACCCCGCCGCAAGGTTTCAATCCACGCGCCCGCGAGGGGCGCGACACGACCCGACGAGAGTCGAGACGAACCCGATAAGGTTTCAATCCACGCGCCCGCGAGGGGCGCGACCCGTCCGCACCGGGAAAACGTTTGTAGACCGAATCCGTTTCAATCCACGCGCCCGCGAGGGGCGCGACGGAGTGGCGACAGCCTATCTCGGTGGCTACTCGCTGTTTCAATCCACGCGCCCGCGAGGGGCGCGACTTGCACTCTCAATAGGGCCTTTCGGAGTTTTCAAATGTTTCAATCCACGCGCCCGCGAGGGGCGCGACGCGCGGGTGGAGATGACGCCGAAGCGGTCGGGGTAGTTTCAATCCACGCGCCCGCGAGGGGCGCGACACGTTGAAGTGCGCCGACGTCGCCCAGCCGCCGCGGTTTCAATCCACGCGCCCGCGAGGGGCGCGACCAAGCGCCGCGAGTTCATCGGCGATGCGACGGGCGTTTCAATCCACGCGCCCGCGAGGGGCGCGACTCCGCTTGCGGAAGACATTGAGACTAAAGCAATTAAAAGTCTCTTACTGCGAACCTCAAATAAAAGTTCGGCAAGCTACACAATTTCATAGGTGAGAAAAGACCGAATCCCTTAAACCATAAGGGGTTCCGCGTTCTGCGAACCTCCCTGATTTTGCTCGGCAGCTTGGGGTTCGCAAAATGTGCCCGCTACAAGATCAAGGGACCGTTTAGATTGACCGCAGGCTTCGCGCCGATATGCTCGACCTTGTTCTGCCAGTTCCGGCCCAGGTAGTAGAAGCGCAAGCTGTCTTCCTCGGGATCGATCAGTTCGCACAGCTTGCTCTTGAGAAAGGTCCATTGTGCGAGGTCGACCTCGATTTCGAATACCGAGTATTGCACCCGTTGGCCAAAGTCGCGGCAGGCTTTGGCTAGGTGCCGCAGGCGCTTTGCGCCGCTGGCGCTAGTGGTACTAACGTCATAGCTGACGAGAACCATCATGATATGGCCCTATTTCCACAGGAACGGGGGATAGGCGTCGAGGTCGCCACGCAGGTGGCGGGCCAGCAGTTGCGCCTGGATGGCTGGAAACAGGCCGATCTCGATTTTCTCGTCGAGAAAGGCGTGCCGCAGCGACTCGCGCTTGCGCTCCTGGTAAGCGGTGAGCACCGTCTTGCGTGAGTCTTCCTTCAGCAGCGTTGCACCGTTATCCATGCGCACGAAGTCCCGGACGGAGACCTGCTTACGGTTGATCAGCGACAAAGCCAAGCGGTCGGCGAGAAAGGGGCGGAACTCTTCGACGAGATCCAGCGCGAGACTGGGACGGCCGGGTCGGTCGCGGTGGAGAAAACCGACAGCCGGATCCAGACCCACCGTTTCGAGCGCGGACCGGCAGTCGTGCGTAAGCAGCGTGTACAGAAAGGAAAGTAGCGCATTGGCCGCATCGACGGGTGGGCGCCGACTGCGTCCGCCGAAGCGCATCGCGGCGTCCGGCACGCGGATCAGGTGGTCGAACACTCCGAAATATGCCTGCGCCGCCTCGCCCTCGAGACCGCGCAGGACATCAATCTCGGCGTCAGCGAGCAGGCGCTCGGCGATGCGCTTGAGCCGCTTCTCCGCATGCGCCAGCTCGGCGCGCGCGGCTTCGGGCAGTTCATCGCCGTAGTCGCGCAGACCGCGTGAAACTACAGTCCGCTGGTTATGCACTTTGCCGATTAGCACGTGTCGCACAAGCGCAGTGCAACGCGGTGCATCATCCGTACGCCGGTACTGCTCGCGACGTAGCAAGACGTTGCCGGACACCGGTCCTTCTACGCGGGCGAGGAACTTCCCGTTGGGGCTGAGATAACAGACGCTGATGCCCTGCTCCGCGCAATAGCCGAGCAAGGGCGGTGACACCAGCACCCGACCGAAGCACACCAGGCTTTCGAGCATGTGGGTGGGCAGGCGGGCTCGGGTCTCGCCTTCGACCTCCATGACGATGTTGGCCCCGTCCTTGCGCAGCCATGCGCCTTCGGTTGTCACGTACACCGTGTTGAGCTGCCGCCGCATGAATCAGGGCTCCTCGGACATCTGGCCACGCAGCCAGGTTTCGACATTACGCCCCTTGCCGAGTAGCTTCGGCTGGCACAGTTCCATGAGCGAACAGGCGTCGCAACGCTTGGCCTGATAGGTCGCAGATGGCGTGCGTCCGGAGCGGATCATTTCCCGAGTGGCCTGTATGGTTTCGAGTGTGAGCCGGCGCAACTCGTCGTCGATCGCCACGCCTTCGCGCCGGCGCGTCTGACCGTAGAACAAGGCACCCTCAACCAATGGGTAGCCGAACATCGCTTCCAGGCACAGCGCCTGCGCGCACAACTGCACTTCGTCGGCGCGGTGCGCCTTGGGCCGTCCGCGCTTGTACTCCACTGGGCACGGGGGCTCGCCGTCGGTGCCAAGGCGGAATTCCACCACGTCGGCGACCCCGGCAATCCCCAGCTCGGCGCTGGCCAAGGGCATCGCAGTAATCGTGCGCACGCCGTGTCGGCGTTCGATCTGCGGCGTGTCCGCCCTGTCGTGGAGAAGCCGTCCCTCGGCCGTCTGCCGGCTCTCGGCCCATAGGCGCTCGATGTGGATGAGCGCGCACTGGCGCGGGCAGTAAAGAAAATGCTGCAGGGCGGAGATGGGGATGAGATCGTCTTCGTCGTCCATCGCCCCCTCGCCCTTGCTGATCTCCGCCGCGCCTTACAGAAGTTCCCGCACGCTCACGCCACGCGGCATGGCTTCGGCATCGATGCTGACGCGATAGTCCGCAAAACTGCGCGCGGGCGCCTGCTCGGTTCCGGCTTTTCGTTCGACTTTTACCGCGTCGAACAGCACATGCGCCGGCGCATTGCCCATGGCGCACTCATGCTCGAACACGATCAACTTGCGCGCGGCCATTTCACCGCGGGCGGCCGAGCGGTCGTGCTCGAACATGTTGATGAGCGCATTCCACAGCAACTGCAAATCATCATCGGAGAAGCCCGTGCGCTCGGCCAGCTTTGCGGACACGAAGCCGTGCGCGCGATACAGGCCATACGGCAGGATGTGCTTGCGGCCCATGGTGCGGTTGTCGCCACTCTGGGCTTCGGCTTCCTTCTCGGTGGTGACCGCCATGCGGGTAATCGACACTTCCAGCGGGAGCACCGGCTCCACCGAAGTGGCGAAGGCGAGCTGAACAGGACCACGCACCTGGCCGGCGTTGACGCCGGTGGTCATCACCGCGCCAAAGGTGCGCACGTCGAAGAAATTGGCGCACATCCACGCAGTAATCTCGCGGGCTTTGGCCTCGTCCTTGGGCAGTTTCTTGTCCTCGGGCTTGATGTCGAGCGCATCATAGGCCAGCTTGTGCTGCAGGTTCAGGATGGCCTTTTCCTGCATGTAGATCGCGCAGCCCGGCGTACCTTCCTTGTCCAGCGTGACGAAGTTGCGGATCTTGCGCTTGAGCGCGACGTCGGTTACCAGGCCCCGGTTCGTCTCCGGGTCCAGGCGCGGCAGGTTGCCCGCGTCCGGGTCGCCGTTCGGGTTGCCGTTGGTCACGTCGAACAGGTAGACGAACTCGTAGCGGTGGGCGATGGCGGTCATAGCTCGGCTCCTTCCATTTCGGTGTCGGTGGGTTCTGCGGATTCGCTCGCGTCGGCGTCGACAGGCGTGTCGCGCCGGGTGAAATACGCCTGCGACTGATGGTAGTAGCCGATGGCAAAGCGGCCCTGGTCCTCGATCTTCAGGCTGCGCGGAAACTGCTCGGGCAGGCGGCCGACGATCTCGCGGATGTCTTTCTCCAGCACCACGGCGAGGCCTGCCTTTTCCTTGCGCAGCTTGCCGAGGTGGTTCTGTGTGTTGCGCAACAGCACCGGAAAGATCGTGGCGGGCGTGGCGGACGCCGCGCCGTAATAGCGGTCGCGGATGGTGGCGTTGACCTGGCTGCCCAGCGCGCAGCGCTGCACGTACTCCAGCACCGCGAACAGCCGCCCGAGCACATAGCCCGGCTGGGTGGATTGCTTATCGAGACTCACGGGGATCTCCTCGTCGGAAGTGCGAATGCCCCGGCGCCATTCGCGCGCCAGGACGCCTTTGCATAAGGCCACGCGCAGGCCGGAGATGTCTCCGTCCGCACGCAGGCGCATGATGGTGTTGGCCAGCAGGCTGCGCGGATACAGGCCGCCGCTGAGGATGGCGCGCATCATTTCGCCGATGACGATGTTGATTGCATCATCGGCCTTGGGCTTGGCGCCCTCCCGACGCGGCACGGTCGCCAGCACCAGCCTGTAGGCGGATGGCTCGGTGCGCCACGGCAGCGGCTCCAGGCGCAGATCCTGCGTATGCTCGGCAATGCGGCGGGCGAGCACGTCCAGCGTGTCCACCTGCCAGAAGCGCACCGACAGACGCGAGGCATTGGGCGCAAGGCCCAGCACGTACATGCGGGTGGCCGGATCCAGCTTGGGGTCGATCTCATCGAGCGGGCGGCCCTTGGCGACGTGGTCTAGCACCTCCCGCACGCGCTTGGCCTCCGACGCGTCGTCCGCGGGCCGGTTTAGAAGGTCTGCGAACAGGTCCTCGGCTTCGGTTACCTGACCGGCGTGCGCGGCTTCGGCCCAGAACACCACCGTGGTGTCGCCCACCTGCAGCCGCTGGCGGTTATGCTCGCCCCGGCGCAGCAAGTAATTGAGTGCAGTGGAATAGGCGAAGGCCGCCTGCTCGGACACTGGCGCGTTCGCACCTGTATTGTTTTCCTTCTTGGCTGCCTCAGCTTTCGTCCTCGACCCCTTGTACGAGAGATACGCGTCGTCGTTAAAGGCTACGATTGCGGCCCCAGAACTCTGTGCCCCAAGCACCCCCTTGATCGGCGGATGCAGGCGGGCAAGCGGTTCAACCTGACCGGAGACCAAACAGACCCCCATAGGGGTTTCACCAGAAGCGCTCTCACAAGAGAGTCGCGCCCTCAATGCCTGTGCTGCCTCACGCTCGTGCAAGAACCTGCGCCCATCGCCATCAAGGCGAAACACAACGTTGGTGTCCTGCATTTCGGCAGGGAACAGAGGCGCCTGAAATTGCCCTGGCGACCAATGCCGCAGGAAGGCCAGCAATGCCTGCATGCCATCATCATTCTCACCGCTCAGCGCTGCTTGATGCAGGGTCTTGAACGCCTCGTGCTCCTTGTCGGCACGCTTGCTGGTGGCGCTTACCCCGAGCACATAGCTAGTCTTGTCCCAAAGGAAAGCGGGCTCGATACCTGAGGTGCGATGTACCTGGGGCACCACCAACGGCTTCGGCTGCGGTTTCTTGCCGGAGGTGTCGCGAATGTCGTTTACCGCCACTACACGGCCGTCAGGTGTCAGCACGATCTCGTAACTGATCTTCTCTGGGCTGTAGCCATACAGCGCGACGTCCTCGGCCTGCCGCTCGATCATCCTCTGATAGTAATGGGTCAGCGCCTGCAGGATCATGCCTTGACCTCCCCGCCCTGCCACGGCGGCACCTCGATCACGCCACCGGTCAACTGCGCGCGAAAGAAGCGCGGCGCCATGCCGTCGGCGAAGTCGATGTCATGCAGCATCCAGCCGAGGTCCTTGTCCGATTCCCGTTGGGGGTGAGGCTCGGGCAGCGGTTCGCCGTCCTCTACCAAGCCGAAGTGAGCCGGAAATTCGCGCACGCCCAGGCAGGGTGCGTGGAAGTGCTGCCCCTTGCGGGCACGGCGATTGAAAATATCCAGGTGCTTGCCGACCGAATCGTCCGGCCCCGCCTTGTCTGTGAGGTCGAAATGGGCCTCGATCACATAGGCCACGTCGCGCAGCACCGTGGCCGCACGCTGCTGGCGGTCTTCATCCACGTAGGCAACTAGTCCCGCCGTGGAACCGGCCTTCATCGCCTTACTGACGCTGCCCGGCGAGAGCTTGCCGCCCACCTCGTTGCGGCGGATCGATTCGAAGCGAATCGGCTTGAGCACATGGATGCGATCCACCACCCAGCGGATTGCCGGCTTCCAGTGGATGGCCTCCAGGATGCCGCGTGCGGCCGACGGCGTGATGACGTCGTAGCTCACCCGCTCCACCTTCATCTCCGGCCGCGTGAAGCAGGCCCGTTCGCCCCAGACGTGCAGGCGGATTCCGAAGCTCATGCGCTGCCCCTCCCTCAGATAATCGTGTTCGCCGAATTCATGAATGTCGGCTCATCCCACCAGATACCGAACTCCGGGCTGTAGATGTCCATGTTCACCAGTTCCATGAACTGTTCCCCCCATTTCTCCGGCGCAATCGGCTGAATTGCACCGGCCTTGCGCAGCGCTTCAAAGCCATTGCGCGGCAACTGCACGAGATAGGGCTGCAGCTTGCGCGCGAGGCCGCCGCTTTTCTCGGCGTAGCGCAGACCCTCGATCGCGCTGCGTGCCGCATCGTCGAAGGGCACGATGACCGGCATCTGCACCGTGTCGATCATGCGGAATTTGGTGGCCAGGGTTTCCAGTGGCAGCGTGTCCACGCGGCTTTCCGCGCACAGGCCAAGCAGATCTTCGGCATCGAGTTCTTTGTCACCCTTCTGCCAGTACAACTGCCGGAAGTAGGCCTCGATGGCGGGAGGCGACAGCGGGCCGTCTCTGTACTGCGGCTGGCGCAGGACCTCCCGTGCGGCTTGAGCGAACTGGCGCAGCTCGGGTGGCGGCGCCCAGTCGTCGTTGGCGGTGGCGAACACCCGTACCTCGCTTTGCTCGGCGGGCCGTTCGCCGTTGCGATTGCAGCGCCCCGCTGCCTGAGCGATGGAATCCAGACCTGCCTCGGCCCGATAAACCGCCGGCAGCGAGATATCGACGCCTGCCTCGATCAGTGATGTCGAGACCAGCCGGCAGGGTTCGCCCGCCTTTAGCAGGGCGCGAACTTCGGCCAGGACTTGGCTGCGATGTTTGGCGCACATCAACGTTGTGAGATGGCGCGTGCCGGGCAGGTCGGCGAGCGACTGATACACCGCCCGCGCGTGACGACGGTTGTTGACGATGCACAGCACCCCGTCGAGCGCGCGGAGTTGGACCGCGAGTTGCTCGTCGTCCAGCATGCCGACGTGGCGCACCCGCACGCGGTCGAGCTTGCGGAATAGCTCGGCCGGATCCGGCGCCAGCTCCCGCACGCCATCCAGTCCGCCTCGAAAGTCCCGCGCACTCAGTGCAGGCTGGGTGGCGGTGCAAAGCACGATGCTGCTGCGGTAGTTGCGGGCCAGTTCGTCGATGGCCGCTACCGCCGGGCGCAGCAGTTTGAGCGGGAGCGTCTGGGCCTCGTCGAGGATGACCACGCTGCCCGCGATGTTGTGCAGCTTGCGACACTGCGAAGGCCGGGCGGCGAACAGGCTTTCGAAGAACTGCACGGAAGTGGTGACGACGATGGGGGCGTCCCAGTTCTCCATCGCCAGGCGCAGCTTCTCCTTCGCCTGATAGCGCTCTGCATCGGACTTGGGCGGCACGGCTGCGATGAACGCGCTGTGGTGCTCCAGTACCGCAGCCTCGCCCAAGTCCCCCAAGGCGGTGCGGAACACTGCCGCGTTTTGTTCGACGATGCTGGTGAAGGGAATGACGAAGATCACCCGCCGTAAGCCGTGGCGGATAGCATGGTCAAGTCCGAAAGCGAGTGAGGCTAGCGTCTTGCCGCCACCGGTGGGTACGGTGAGCGAAAACAAGCCAGGGTCCTGTGCCGCCTCGTTTCTCACATGTGCCAGGATCTCGGCTCGGATCTGGTTGACGTCCGAGTCTGCAGTAAGACTGGACAAGTAGACGTTAAGCCGGTCCCGCAGCAATTCAAATTGCGGGGGTTCGACTGCACGCAGGGTGCTGCGGTCATTCGGCTGATCCGGTTGTGCGACACGATCGTAGAAGGCTTCGGTATCCAGGTAATCGGCATCGACGAGGCATGAGAACAGCATGCGTACAAGGAACGCAGCCTGGAAACCGCTCCGCTCCTTGCTGTGCCCGCGCAACCGCGGCATGGCGAGGCATTCGGGAAAGGAGATCTCGCGCCGCCAGGCGTCACGCAAGGGTGGTAGGCCGGCACCTTTCAGGCGGTCACGCAAGGAGGTGCGCTCACCACTCTCGCCACCATTGGCCAGGCCGGCATGGTGGCCGGCGATACCGTAGGCGAGCAGCATGCCGACCAGGCCATAACGCTCGACCGCCAGCATCGCGCCCCGAGTCGCGTGGTCCACGCGAACCGCATCTCCGCTGATACGGCGCTGAAAATCGTCGGTGTACTTGCCGATGTCGTGAAGCAGCCCGGCAACCTCCGCCAGTTCATCGCCTTGGAAAGACGATCCGAGTCCCCTTGCGATTTCCCCAACGTGCTGAAGATGATGCTGAAGCGGTTGCCAGTCGGATTTATCCGCTTGTGGTGTCGAGTGTGCAAAGAATGCGTCGGGCACGGATGGCTGAGGGTGCATGCAGTAGTGAGGACCTCACAGATATGCGCAACATCATAGTGCATATTCGCAAAGCATCGAGAATGCGGGTCAGACGGTATTCACGGCGAAACAGGAAGCAAGCGGAGCGGACCGCTGCGAAAGATGCATCACAGATTCAGACCGGCGAGTTTTAGACCGTAACAGTTGCCCCGCCGCCCGGCGGGTTCAGATCTGTTCCGCGATCATGCCGCCGAGGGTCGCCATCGCGTTTTCGAACTCGTCCGACCACGGATGGCCGAAGTTGAGGCGAAGGCAGTTGCGATACTCGCGCTTGGCCGAGAAGATCGGGCCGGGCGCGATGCTGATGCCCTGCTCCAGCGCGATCCGGTGCAAGGCAAGGGCGTCGACCTGCGGCGGCAGTTCGACCCATGTCAGATAGCCCCCGCGCGGACGCGCGACGCGGGTGCCGGGAGGGAAGTGGCGCTCGACCGCCGCGGCCATTGCGGTTTCCTGCACTTCGAGCACGCCGCGCAGTCGCCGCAGATGGGTGTCGAAGGCCCCCTGACGCAGAAAATCCGCGAGCGCGATCTGTACCGGAACGGTTGTCGCCAGGGTCGTCGCGAGCTTCAGCCGCTGGACCTTCTGCGCAAAGCGCCCGGCGGCAACCCACCCGACTCGGTAACCGGGCGCGAGGCTCTTCGAGAAGCTCGACACGTGCAGCACGAGTCCGCTCGTGTCGAGCGACTTTGCCGGGAGCGGCGCGTGCTTGCCGAAATACAGCTCGGCGTAGGTGTCGTCCTCGATCAGCGGCACCTCGTGCTGGCGCAACAGCTCCACCAGCTCGCGGCGGCGATCGTCCGGCACCAGCGCCCCGGTCGGACTCTGGAAGTTCAGCATCAGCAGGCACGCCTTGACCGGATGATGGCGCAGCGCGTCAGTGAGCGCCGGGAGGCTGACGCCCTCGCGCGGGTGCGTCGGAATTTCGATCACGCGCAGCCCGAGCCGTTCGATCGCCTGCAGCCCGACGTAGAAGGTCGGCGATTCGATCGCGATCAGATCCCCCGGACGCGTGACGGCCTGCAGGCAGAGGTTGAGCGCTTCCATTGCGCCCGACGTCACGACGATCTCGCTCGGCTGCACCGCCGCGCCGCGAGTCAGGTAGCGCAACGCGATCTGCCGGAGCAGTTCCTCGTTGCCCGGCGGCAGATCGGTGACGGTCGACAGCGGGTCCATGTGACGGGCGGCGGCCGCGAGATAACGTCCGAGCTTCGCGAGCGGATACAGATGCGGGCTCGCGAAGCTCGATCCGAAAGGCACCACGGCGGGGTCCTTCACCGATTCGAGGATCTCGAAAATGAAGTCGCTGACGTTCAGCTCGGTCGCGTCGCCGACGGGTCGCGTGATCTGGGGTTCGGGCAGCGGCTGGCGCAAACGGGGACGCACGAAATAGCCGGACTTCGGCCGCGCCTCGATCAGCCCGCGGCTTTCGAGCTGGTAGTACGCCTTCAACACTGTTGACGGGCTGACCCGTTGCGAGCGGCAGGCCTGCCGCACCGACGGCAGACGCTCGCCGGCGCGGAGCACACCGTCACGAATGTGCTGCTCGATATCCAGCGTCAGGCGGTCATAAAGGTTCAATCCCGACTCCTCGTGCTGTGTTGTTCGTTATCAGCCCGCGACGTGCGCGGCGCGGCGGGCCCGGAATCTACCGCACCACACCGGCCAAATCCTTGATCTGTCTCGTGGCGGACGCAGCGGGTCGGGCGCCCTCAACCGTTCAGACGCCTTCGCCCGGACAAAGTGCGCCCCGCCGCGAAGCGCTCGCCCGGTGCCTGTACCCCTCCGATATGTTCGGTTCTGTAACTGTCACCTGCTCGCCGTGAGGATGAAAATTCCGCCCGACCGAATTCCGCGGGAGCCGTGGCTGGAAGGGATGGCCGCCCCGGCTTGCCGCGTTCGTAATCCCGCAAGAGCCGGATCACACCGGGCGCGAGCGCATCGCGCGCCCCGGTCCTGCGCTTCCGAATGCGAAGACCGCACACACGGCCATCCCGCAGAACGGAGTCAACCAGCATGAGTCAGGACCACAATCAGTCGCTCGCCCCAATGCCCGACACGGGCCGCCGGCGATTCTTGAACACCGCAGCCGTCAGCCTGGCCGGCGCGGGGCTCGCGGTCGGATTGGCCGCGTGCAAGCAGGACGCGACCGCAACACCGGCCGTCGCCGGCGCGGCCCCCGGCGCTGCGCCCGCCGCTCACGGTGGCAGCGAGTATTCGGTGGCGCCCGGACAGCTGGACACGTACTACATGTTCTCGAGCGCGGGCCACGCGGGCGACGTGCGAGTCTTCGGACTGCCGTCGGGGCGCGAATTCAAGCGCATCCCGGTTTTCAACACCGATTGCATGATCGGCTGGGGCATTACGAACGAGTCGAAGGCGATCATCGGCACGAACCCCGACGGCACCGTGAAGTACAACACCGGCGACACGCACCACCTGCATCCGTCCTACACGGACGGCACTTACGACGGGAAATACCTGTTCGTAAACGACAAGATCAACTGCCGCCTCGCCCGCGTGCGCCTCGACACGATGGAGTGCGACAAGATCGCGCAGTTGCCGAACATTCAGGGCTTCCACGGCACCTTCCCGGACAAGCGCGACCCGGTCGACAGCTCGATCAACCACACGACCCGCGTCTTCTGCGGGGCGGAGTTCTCGGTTCCGCTGCCCAACTTCGGCAAGGGAATCGACGATGTGGCGGCGTACCGCTCGCTCTTCACGTGCGTCGATGCCGAATCGATGGAGGTGCGCTGGCAAGTGCTGATCGACGGCAATTGCGAGCTCGTCGCGACCTCGTACGACGGCAAGCTCGCGGCGACCACGCAGTACAACACGGAAATGGGCACGAGCTTCCCCGACATGATGTCCGCGGAATGGGACTCGTGCCTGTTCTTCAACATCGCGCGCATCGAACAGGCGGTGAAGGACGGGAAGGTCAAGACCTACGGCGACTCGAAAGTCCCGGTCGTCGACGGCACCAAGGCCGCCAATACGGACCCGAAAACCGCGTTCACCTGCTACGTCCCGATTCCCAAGAACCCGCACGGGGTCAACATCAGTCCGGATGGCAAGTATTACGCGTGCGCCGGAAAGCTCTCGCCGTCGGGGAGCCTGATCGAGCACGAGAAGGTGCTGAAGTGGTTCGAGGGGGAATTGAAGGAGCCGCGCGAAACCGTCGTCGCCGAACCCGACCTCGGCCTCGGGCCGCTGCATACCGCGTTCGACGGGCGCGGCAATGCCTACACGACGCTCTTCCTCGACAGCCAGATCGTGAAGTGGAGCATCGACGGCGCGATCAAGGCATACCAGGGCGACAAGAACGCGACCGTCGTCCTCGACCGCCTCGACGTGCATTACCAGCCGGGCCACGGCTTCACGTCGATGGGCGAAACGCGGGAGTGCGACGGGAAATTCCTGGTCTCCGACAACAAGTTCTCGAAGGACCGCTTCCTCCCCGTCGGCCCGCTGCACCCGGAAACCTCGCAGCTGATCGACATCAGCGGCGACAAGATGGTGATCGTGCACGACAACCCCGTGTCGTCGGAGCCGCACGACTCGATCATCATCCGCCGCGAGATCATCCGGCCGGTCAAGATCTACAACCTCGACGATTTCCCGAACGCGGTGAAGGAGCACAAGGACAGCGGTGTCTTCCGCGACGGCAACAAGGTCACGGTGAAGCTCATCAGCCAGGCGCCCGCCTTCAGCCTGCCGGAGTTCCGGGTGAAGAAAGGCGACGAAGTGACGATCGTCCTGACGAACCTCGACAAGATCGAGGACCTGACCCACGGTTTCGCGATTCAGCGATACAACATCAATTTCATCGTGAATCCGCAGGAGACGAAATCGGTCACGTTCAAGGCCGACAAAGCCGGGGTGTTCTGGTGCTACTGCACCCATTTCTGCCACGCGATGCATATGGAGATGCGTTCGCGCATGATCGTCGAGGCCTGACGGCCCCCGACGAACCTGTCCGCCGGATCCGGACGATCCGGTGGGAGTCACTCCGGTCGAAGTCGCCTGCGGGCCCGACGCTCTTTCGAGGGGCGGCCGGGCCCGTTTCATTTCCAGGAACCGTGGCGGGCCCCCGGCGAACGAATGCGTCCAGTGCATGAAGCGGCGTCAGCCGTGAAAGACACACGAGCAGCGCCGACTGTGCCGGTCGGAAAAACGTCCGCCTGTCGCTACATTTTCCGGCACCACTCTGAAAAAATGAACGCTGTGCTCACTGAACCATCAGGACGGGAAATGACCGCAGCGGCGATTCCGGCATTCGATATCGGCGACAAACCGTCAGCCCGGGGCCGCATTCCGGGCAACCACGGCATCTGGGTCGGCATCACGTGCGAGTTCGTGGAGTTCCTCGTGCTCTTCACGGTGTATTTCGTCGCGCGCGCCCATTTTCCGGACGCGTTCGAGAACGATGCGGCGCGCCTGTCGATCGTCGCCGGAACCGTGATCACGCTGCTGATGGTGACGAGCAGCTTCTTCATCGCCTGCTCCGTGGCAACGCTGCGGGCCGGACGGCGACGCGCCTCGATTTTGTGGTTGCTGGCCGGCCTCGTCGTCGCGCTCGGCTATCCGCTGGCGAAATACCTGGAGATCCAGTGGAACGTCGCGCACGGGATCGACGGCGCCTCCGGAATCTTCTTCACCGTCTATTACTACCTGACCTTCACGCACCTGGTGCACGGATTCTGGGGAATCCTCGGAATACTGTGGGTGCTCGTGCGCCACCTGAACAATGGCTACACGGCCGAGAATCACACCGGTCTCGAAGCGCTCGCGAGCTACTGGCACGCGACCGACATCATCTGGCTGATCATCTTTCCGCTCTTCTACGTCCTGGCCTGAAGCATGAAAGCGAACGACACCGCCCGCCCGGCCCCGCTGACCCCGCTCTTCCTGTCCTGGTTCGCACTCGTCTGCCTGACCTTCCTCGGCCTCGGGCTGTCCGAAGGGGGCGTGCGCGGCGTGTGGTTCCAGCTGCTGGTTGCGGCCCTCGTGTGGTTTAAGGGGTGGATCGTCGCGCGTTACTTCATCGAGTCCCACGTCGCGCATCCTTTCATCGCGACGGTGGTACGGGTCTTCATCCTGTGCGTGCCGGTCGCGCTGGTCTTCACCGCATGGCTCGGCGATCGCTTCGCGCGGCTCGCAACGCTGTAAGAACGTACGCGCTCAATCGGACCCTACGCCTTCCGGGTCGGACTTCGCGCCGCAGAAGCCGCAGACGCGGCCCGTCGCCGAGCCGGGCGAACCGGTCGGGCGACGGGCACCGCGAAGGGGCTGATTAACAACTACTACTCATTGCGCCCCTGGCTGCCACGGCTGCTCTGGCCGGTTTGGCTTTGGGAGCCCTGTTCGCCGAGGTTCTGCCCCTGGCCGGGCTGCTTTTGCGTGCCCTGCTGTTGCTGAGGCTGTTGTTGCTGGCTGCCCTGTCCTTGGCCGGGCTGCCGTTGCGTACCCTGGCTTTGCTCCTGCTGTTTCTGGCCCTGGCCGCTTTGCCCCTGCCCCGGCTGTTGCTGACCGCCCTGCTGTTGTTGGGGCTGTTGCTGGCTCTGGCTTTGACCCTTTTGGCTCTTCTGTTCCATGACTTCCTCCAACTATTAGGGGCGACAAAAGCGTCGCCTGTCGAGCAAGTAGCAAGGGATGGTCCCGAGGTCGGCTTGCTCACGGCGACGCCCGATGGATTCGATTGGACAACACCGGGACTACGCCCCGAACAGCCCGGCACCCGCCCAATCCCGGCGTTGCATGCGGGGCGCGCGGTCGCGCTTTCCGACGCCCCGCCGTGGTGCGCCTACAAGTCGATTTTTTTCACCACTCGGCAAGGATTGCCCGCCGCGAAAACGTCGTCGGGCACATCCTTCGTGACGACGCTTCCCGCGCCGATGACAGTGCGCGACCCGATCCGCACACCCGGGCAGATCACCGCGCCCCCGCCGACCCAGACATCGTCGCCGATCTCCACCGCCTTGCCGGCTTCCAGGCCGGTCCTGCGATCGGCCGCGCGGAGCGGGTGCGTCGCCGCGTAAATTTGTACCGCCGGGCCGAACAGCACGCGCGAACCGATGCGCACCGGTGCCACGTCGAGCACGATGCAACTGAAATTGAAGAACACGCTGTCGCCGAGGGTGATGTTGCTGCCGTAGTCGCAGAAGAACGGTGGCTGGATCCACAGGCCGGTTCCCGCGTGGGGCAGCAACTGCCCGAGCAGGCGATTGCGTTCGTCCGTCTGGTCGTCCTTCGTGACGTTGAGCTCTTCGATGAGCAGCCGCGCCTGCCGGCGCTCGTCCGAGAGCTGCGGGTCGAGCGGATCGTAGAGTTCGCCGCTCAGCATCTTTTCCTTTTCGCTTTTCACTTTCGCTCCTCGGATGCGCCCCCATCCGCGCCTGCGCTCGTGCGAGACGTCGAGCAAGGACCGGTGCAAATCGCTGCCGTTCCACTCCGTCACACGCGGAGACGAGGAAGGCGCGGTCGAGCTTCCCTTCGATGCAGCACCTTGGCCGGGCGCGGCGCTTGCTCCGTCACCGCAGGGCGAGGCATCCGACAAAACCCGGCCGCTCGCGAACGAGACGCCGATGCCGTGGCCGATCACCGCACGCGCGCCGCTCGCATGTGAGACAGTGCGCGCTTTGTTCCCCGAGATACGCGAATTGGAAGACAACTTCTTCATCGATCCCGAAGCGGTCGTTCCGGCGGGCGAGGACCCGGAGGGCGACGACGCGCTGCTCGACGTCGCCCGCGAGCTGCACCTGTACCTGCACGGATTCAACGCGCGGCTCGTGCATAACGACGGCGCCGTGTCCGTCGAGGTCGCCGGCGAGATCGAGGCCGACGACCGTCGTTTCCCGTACCGGCTGGTCCCCGAGCGCTGCGTGCTCGCGCGCGTGCAGAAGTGGCGCAAGCTCGGCCCCGAGCGTCATCTCGCGTTGGTGCGCGAGCGTCTGAACGAGACGTCGGTCGCCGAGTTCGAAGGCGAGGTACGCCGCTTCGTCGCGACGGTGCTGGAGCGGGCGCAGGCCGAAGGGCTCGACGCGCGCCGCTTCCTCCGCGCGCTCGAAACCGGCAAGGAGCTCGCGAGCCGGCGCTTCCGCATCGTCGAGGACCGCCTTGCCGAGGCCGCAGCCCGGCGTCGCGTGGAGACCCAGGCCGAAGTCGCGCGCGGCACCGTCAAGCTCACGCGCTATCCCGAGTCGTTCGAGACCGCGTTCATGATGCGCCGCCGCTTCATCGCGATCCTCGGGCCGACGAACTCCGGCAAGACCCACCAGGCGATGGAGGCGCTCGCGAAGGCCCAGACCGGCGTCTACCTCGCCCCACTGCGCCTGCTCGCGCTCGAAAACTACGAGCGCCTCGCCGACCGCGGCGTCGCCGTGAGCCTCGTGACCGGCGAGGAGCGCCGCATCACGCCCGGCGCGACCCACGTCGCGAGCACGATCGAGATGCTCGACACGTCGCGCGCGGTCGAGGTCGCGGTCATCGACGAAATCCAGATGCTCGAGGATCTCGAGCGCGGCTCGGCATGGACAGCGGCCGTATGCGGCGCGGCCGCGAAGACCGTGTTTCTCCTCGGCGCGCTGTCCGCCCGTCCGGCGGTCGAGGCGCTCGCCGAGCGGCTCGGCTGCGAGCTCGAAGTGAAAACGCTCGAGCGCAAGTCGCCGCTCGAAATGGATCGCCGCCCGGTCGGCAGCATTAGTCAGTTGCGCCGCGGCGACGCCGTGATCGCATTCTCGCGCCGCGACGTGCTGAACTGGGCGACGAACATCGTCGAAGCCGGATTCCGCGTCGCGACGATCTACGGCAATCTGTCGCCGGAAGTCCGCCGCGCCCAGGCCCAGCGCTTTCGCGACGGAGACGCCGATATCGTCGTCGCGACCGACGCGATCGGCATGGGGCTGAACCTGCCGGTCGCGCGGGTCGTGTTCACCACCGCAAAGAAGTTCGACGGCATCTCCGAGGACATCCTGCCGCCGTGGCTCACGCATCAGATCGCGGGCCGGGCCGGGCGCTTCGGCATCCACGACGCAGGCCTCGTCGCCGGCTTCGACGACCACACCCACCGCATCATCTACCGCCTGATGCGCACGCCGGCCGAAGCGCTGTCGAACCGCGGCTTCTACGTGACGCCGTCGCTGCATCACCTCAAGAGCATCGCAGCGGCGACGGGCGAGCAGAAGCTCGCGCGGCTGCTCGAACTCTTTTCGCGCAACATCGACCTCACCGACGACTTCTTCCTCCCCGGCGATCTCACCGAACAGATCGAGCGCGCGCAGTGGCTCGACACGCTGCCGCTGTCGCTCGAACACCGCTTCACGCTGTCCCTCGTGCCCGTGTCGACGCGCGTCGAGTCGCTGAGCCAGGCGTGGCAGGGCTGGGCGCGCGCGCTCGCGAAGGAGAAGAGCTCGCACCTCGCTATCGAGCCGGTCGGCGACGGGCGCTACGCACTGCAGGCCGCCGAGGACGTGTGCAAGAAGTACTCCGCGTACGCGTGGCTCGGCTATCGGCTGCCGGACTACTACCCCGACGCCGAGGCGGCCGTCGCGCTCGCGCGCAGCATGTCGGAGACGGTCGACGAGATGCTCGCCCGCCAGCACGGACGGCGCGGCGAGTCGAAACGGCGCACGAGCCCTTATGGACGCGGACGCGGCCGAACCCCGCCGAAGGGCGGCCGCGAAGGACGGCACCGGACCGAGCGCGAGCGGCGCTGACGCCTTCCGCGTCGCCCTTCGCCTGCAGCTCACGCCGACCGACGAGACATCGACCCCGCACGCGTAGGTCGGACCGAGCGAAGCGATGTCCGACATTCCGCGGCTTCCGGAAGGTTCCACGTCGGCCTTCGCCTGCGGCTCACGACGACCTGCGCCGAATCCGCTTTCAGCCGCCGGCCGCCTGCGCGGCTTTCGCGAGCGCTTCGAAGGGGATCAGCACGCAGCCGTGGCGGCTGCGGTGCGCGCGCACCGGCTCGAACACCGCGAGATCCGCCCAGCCCTCCGGCGGATCGCCGCCGGCGAGCATCGCGGCGACCCGCTCGCGCAGCGCCTCCGTCTCCGCCGCCGACATTCCGACCCCGTGCTGCCCGATCACCGACGCGGCCGCCCGGCACAGCAGGCAACCCTTCACGTCGTGCGCGAGCGCGGCGATGCGGCCATTGGCGACCCGGACGTCGACCCGAACGCGGTCGCCGCACACGGGACTGTCGCGCATCGCCGACGCGCACGGGGCGTCGAGCCGGCCCGCGCCGCATGCGTCGGCTGCCAGTTCCTTGATGCGCTGGCTGTAGAGCGTCTCAATCACGTCACACGCGCCACGACTCGGGACACCGGGGACTCGGCGCGGGCGGGTGTTTCGGCCGCTGCGAGATCGCACGGGCGGTCGACGTCGACGAAGATCGCGTCGTCGTCGATCGCGACCCGCTTCACGCGATCGGCGTGCTGCGCGATCAACCCGCGGGCGCCCTGATCGCCGGAAAGCTGCGTCATCGCGGCGAAGAACTCGCGCGGCCACAGGATCGGGTTGCCGCGCCGGCCGTCCTTTTCGGGGACCACGATCGACGGCTGCGCCGGGTCGAACGCCGCGATGACGCGATCGAGATGTTCGGCGGTGATGCGCGGCATGTCGCCGAGCAGCACGAGCACCGCGTCGACGTCCTCGGGCAGCGCCGCGATCCCGTGGCGCAGCGACGCGGACATCCCCTGCGCGAAGTCGGGGTTATGCACGACCGTCGCGCCGCTTCCGGCGACCGCCTTCGCGACCGCGTCGCCCTCGTGGCCGACGACGACCGTCACCGACGCGGCGAGCGACGCGCGCGCGCTGTTGACCGCGCGCAGCACCATCGGCACGCCGCCGACCGCTATCAGCAGCTTGTTGTCGGCGCCCATCCGCGACGACCGGCCGGCCGCGAGCACGAGCACGGCGACGCGCGGACCAGTCGCCGGCGTCTGCTCCGCGGCGCTTTCGTCCTCGTCCTCGTCGTCTTCCGCTTCGAGCGTCGTGCGGATCAGGCCGCCGACGCCCATCCGCATGATGTCCTGCGGCGTCGGGGCCAGGCCGGCGAGCAGCCGCTGCAAGATCCAGTCGAGGCCGTTCATGCGCCGCGAGCGACCGCAGCCGGGAAGGATCACGACCGGCACCGCACCGACCCGCGCGAGCACCAGCATGTTGCCCGGCTCGGCCGGCATGCCGAAATGAACGATCTCGCCGCCGGCCGCGGTCACGGCCGCGGGCGCGATGTCGCGGCGGTCCTTCGCGACCGTCGCGCCGCACACCAGCACGAGGTCGCAGCCCGCCGCGAGCGCCTGGCGCAGCATCGCTTCGATCGCGACACGCTCGTGCGCGCAGCGCAGCACCAGCGCGAGGCGGCTGCCGAGGCCGTCGAGGCGATGGCGCGTCGCCGCGACGGTAGCGGCAAAGATGCTCTCCTTCATTCCCGGCAGCTCGCTCATGATCAGCGCGACGCGGTGCGGCTTCAGTTCGGCGACGCGCACGAGCGGGCCGGCCGACGCGATGTCGCGGCACGCCTCGACGACACGCCCTGGCACCGCGAACGGGACGATCTTGACCGTCGCGATCACCTGCCCGGCGCGCGCGACGGCGTGCTGCGGCAGCGTGCCGATCGCGACCGATTCACCGAGCAGGTTGAGCCGGTCGATGCGCCCGGCGTCGACTTCGACGATGCCGCGCACCGCCGCGTGCAGATTGCAGCGGCCGTTGTAGGGCGCGCGGGTCGCCGCGTTTGCGCCCGGTCCGACGAGGAGTGCCGCGATCGCGGCCGCGGCCGGATTCTCGGCCATGTCGTCGGGCGCGAGTCGCGCGCCGGGGACGGTTTCGACGCCGTCGGCGCGCAGCGCGGCGAGATCCGCCGACGACAGGACGCTGCCCTTTTTCAGCGTCCGGCCGCCGATCTTCAGCGTATGCGCGAGGACCACGCCCTCGGCCGTTTCGCAGGGGAATTCATCGAAGATCATCCGCGTCTCCCGGTCGTGCCAATTCGCGCGCGACATTCACCGCCCGCGATGCCTCGTCTGGATCACCTGCGCGAGGATCGCGACCGCGATCTCGGCCGGCGACCGCCCGCCCAGATCAAGCCCGACCGGCGCACGAATCCGCTCGACCGCGTCACCCAGCCCCGCTTCGGTCAGGCGCTCGACGCGCTTCGCATGCGTGCGGGTGCTGCCGAGCGAGCCGATGTAGAACGCGTGGCTGCGCAGCGCGACGACCAGCGCCGGGTCGTCGAGCTTCGGGTCGTGCGTCAGCGTGACGATCGCCGTCTGCGCGTCGATACCGATCCGCTCGAGCGCCTCGTCCGGCCACTCGGTCGTCATCGACACGCCGGGCAGGCGCTCCGGCGTCGCGAACGCGCGGCGCGGGTCGACGACGACGACTTCGAAGCCGGCGATCGCCGCCATCGGCGCGAGCGCTTGGGTGACATGCACGGCGCCGATCACGACGAGCCGCGGCGCGCCGACATGGCAGCGCACGAAGAGAGCTCCGTCCGCCGACGCCAGCGCGCCGCTGCGATCCGCGCGCAGCCGCTGCCGCGCCTCGCTGAGCTGATCGGCCGTCAGCGCGAGATCGCCCTCGACGCCGTCGTCGCGCACCAGCGCCTGAGTCCCGTCATCGAGCCGCGTGACGACCGCGACCGCGCGCTTTGCGCCGCGGTCCGCGACGAGCTGGTCGAAAAGTTCCGCCTTCATCCGATGCGCTCCAGGAAAACCTGCACGCGCCCGCCGCACGCAAGCCCGACTTCCCACGCCTGCTCGTCGCTGACGCCGAATTCGAGCACGCGCGGCTGTCCGTCGGCGATCACCGATTGCGCCTCGCCGATCACCGCGCCCTCGATGCAGCCGCCGGACACCGAGCCGACGAACGCGCCGTGCTCGTCGATCGCGAGATGGCTGCCCTCGGGCCGCGGCGACGACCCCCAGGTGCGCACGACCGTCGCGAGCGCGACGCCCTTACCTTCGGCCCGCCAGCGCCGCACCTGCTGGAAGAGTTCGGCGTCGGTCGCGACCGCCGCGCCGCTTGCCGCAGCGCGAATCCGGCGCCCGACGCCGGACAATCGCGCGTGTGCATCGATATGGTCCGCCAGTTCCGCGACGCCCTCGCCACTCGTCGCGACGGTGAGCAGCACCGGCACCGGCCCGCGCTCGTCATGCCGCAAGCCGGCGTTCTGTTGCAGGTCGAGCACCGCACGGCTCGCGAGCGGCGAGTCGCCCTTATTGACGACGAAGATGTCGGCGGTTTCGAGAATGCCGGCCTTGACCGCCTGCACGTCGTCGCCGAGTCCGGGCGCGCAGACGACGAGGTTCGTGTCGGCGAGTGCGCGGACGTCGACTTCCGACTGTCCGACCCCGACGGTCTCGACGACGACGACATCGAAACCGGCCGCATCGAACACATCGACGACCTCGCCGGTCGTCCGCGAGAGGCCGCCGAGATGGCCGCGCGACGACAACGAACGGATGAACACGCGCTCGTCGCCGCCGTGCTCGCCCATCCGCAGCCGGTCGCCGAGCAGCGCGCCGCCGGTGATCGGGCTGGACGGGTCGATCGCGACGACCGCGATGCGGCGGCCGCGCCGCAACCATTCGCCGAGCAGCGCGTTGATCAGCGTCGATTTGCCGGCGCCGGGGGCTCCGGTGACGCCGACGACCTGGGCGCGGCCTCGGCGCGGCGCGAGTGCCGCGAGCAACTCCGCCGCGCCTGCGCGGGCGTTCTCGACCAGCGTCAGCGCACGCGCGAGCGCGGAGCGTGGAGCGCCGGAGCCGTCAGCGAGGTCGATGTCTTCCGCTCGGATCATCATTTATTCATCATCTGTTTGACGTCAAATCATCTTGCGCCTTTCAAGTCGGTGGCGCAAGCAGTCCCCCGCATCCTGTCACGGCCTGCCGGCCCGCGCTCTCGAGGTGATCGAGCGTCATCAGATGCGCAGGTCGGACTGGCGCTCAGTGCCGCGGAAACACGAGGCCGAAGTCCTCGACGAAGTCGGAGAGCCCCGCGTCTTCGAGGTCGTCGAGCGTCATCAGCATGTAGGGGTGCAACGTGCCGCGGCGGACCTGCTGCGGCACCTGAGCGAGGCCGTCGGCGAGGACCGCCCGCAGCGCGTCGGGGTCGGCGACGAGCAGCATCGCGAGGTCCGCATCGAACTCCCCGCAGTAACCGCGCAAGCCGACGCTCGCGCCTTCATCGGTGCCGCGCCAGACGAGCACGCGGCCGCGGCGCGCGGCGTAATCGTCCTTCGTCAGGACGCCGATCGACGCGCCCGCCGCGCGCAGCCCTTCGCGGTCGAGCATCGCCTTCCAGGCGTCACAGTCGAGAAATCCGTCGCTCATTGCCTTGCCTCCTTCTGTCGACGCCGGACGGCGGCGACAGCCCGTCCGAATCCGTCCGGCGCAACGGGGACGCGGCCTTTTTCCGCGTCGGCCGCCGCCCCCGTGGCCGCTTCGTCACGCCGGCAGCATCGCCGTCACTTCGATTTCGACCTTCGCGCCGTGCTCGACGAAGCCCGCGACCTGCAGCGCGGTCATCGCGGGGAAGTGCTTGCCGATCAGCTCGCGATACGCGGCGCCGATCTCCGCGAGCCGCGCGTTGTATTCCGCGCCGTTGCCGAGGTACCAGTTCATCCGCACGATGTTCGACGGCCGCGCGTCGGCTTCGGCGAGGATCGCGACGATGTTCGTCAGCGCCTGGCGGACCTGGCCGACGAGGTCGTCGGTCTGGAACTTCTCGTTCTCGTCCCAGCCGACTTGGCCGGCGACGAACAGCATGCGGCCGCTCGCGACGACGCCGTTCGAATAGCCCTTCGGCCGGACCCAGCCCGGGGGTTGCAACATTTGCATGAATGGTCTCCTCGTTGTGGTTGGTGCGGCCGCCGTCGTCGGCGGCCGCTTTTTGGTAGAAACAGCTCAGATCCGCACGCCGAGCCGGTAACCCTCGTGGATCGACGCGTCGAGCCCGCGTGGGATCACTGCGTCGCCGGCGCCGTGCAGCTCATCGACCATCCACTGGAACTCGTGGAACAGGTCGTGGTTCGGCTTGCGCGGGCCGGACACGAGGACGGTGTCGGCTTCGAGGAAAGTTTCTTCGCCCTTCGCGTTGCGGACCATCGCGCCTTCGCTCGTGACGCCGACGAGCATCGACGACGTCAGCGTGCGGATCTCGAGCTCCTCGATCCACGCCGAGTGGCGCCACTTGAACGACGGCATGACGTCGCCGGCGATGCGCTTGTCTTCCTCAACGATGACGACCTCGTGGCCCTGCTTGCACAGCGACTCGGCGAGCGTCAGGCCGATCTTGCCGGCGCCGACCATCACGACGCGCTTGCCCGGCTTCGTCTTGCCGTTGGCGACGTCGAGCGCATCGACGAGCTTCTCGTGGCCCGGCAGGTGGCGGTACGCGTTCATGTCGGTGCGCGAGCCGGCGGCGACGATGCAGACGTCGAACTGATGCAGGATGCTGCGCATGAACTTCGCGTTCGCCTCGGTGTTGAAGCGCACGTCGATTTCCATCTTGCGCGCCATCGTCTCGTAGTACTTGATCACCGAGATCAGGTCGTCGGGCCGCGCGAGGTCGTTCGACGAGTAGCCGACGAGCGCGCCGCCGATGCGGTCGCCCTTCTCGAACACCGTGACGTCGTGCCCGCGGCGCTTCGCGGTGATCGCGGCTTCCATACCGGCCGGGCCCGCGCCGATGATCATGATCTTCTTCTTCACCGCCGCCGGCGTGACGTGGTATTCCGGCTCGACTTCGTGGCCGAGCGTCGGGTTCATCGCGCAGGTGTAAGGCAGGTCGCGGAAGAGTCGGGACAGGCAGTTCAGCGAGCCGATGCAGCGGCGCACCTCGTCGAGCCGGTCCTCGGCCGCCTTGTGCAGCAGTTCCGGGTCGGCGAGCATCGGCCGGCACACTTCCCAGTAGTCGAACACGCCGTCGGCGATGCACTGGTTCGCCATCACCGGGTCCGGCAGGCGGTTGCCGAACGTGATCAGCGTGTTCGGGAACAGTTTCTTGGCCTTCGCCGACAGGTAGTTCCAGTGGCCCGGCTGGACGTCGCGGCCGATCGACGACTCGGGCGCTTCCTGCCAGCCGACGGTCACCGAGATCATGTCGACGCCCGAATCCACCGCCTGCTGCATCAGCTCGAAGCAGTCGTCCTCGGTGTTGCCGCCCCAGCGGTCCATCAGCTCGGCGCCGTTCAGCCGCACGACGAGCGGGTGCTCCGGCGTCGCCTGCTTGATCTCGTCGATCAGCTCGCGCATGAAGCGGCCACGGTTCTCGATGGAACCGCCGTATTCGTCGGTGCGCTGGTTCGTGAAGCGCGAGTTGAAGTTCGCGAGGAGATAGCCCATGAAGCTCGTCACTTCGGTGCCGTCGAAGCCCGCCCGGATCGCGCGTTTCGCGGCTTCGGCGTGCTGCTTGACGATCGCGCGGATCTCGTCCTTCGTCACTTCGCGCGGCGGACGGAAGTGCGGCAGCGTCTGCGGCACGACCGACGGCTGGATGCAGTAGCCGAGGTCGATGCCGCCGTAGCGGCCGGCGTGCAGGATCTGCTGGATCGCGACGCCGCCGTTGTCGTGGATGTACTGCGCGATCGTCTCGAACTGCGGCAGGAACTTGTCGTCGAACAGCGCGACCTGCCGGAAGTAGGCCTTGCCTTCACCGAGCGGATCGGGATACGCGCCCTGGTTCGTGATGATGCCCGCGCCGGTGCCGGCGATGACCCGCGTGCGCGCGAGTTCGCGCGGCGTGATGTAGCCGTCGCGCGTGTTGTAGTTGGACACGCAGCAGGCGCCGTACTTGACCATGTTCTTGGTCTTGTACTTGCCGATCTGGCCGGGTTTGAACAGGTGCGGAAGCTTGAGCTCGCCGGGACGGGTCATGCGGGTCTCCTCTGGATCTCGGTGGTCGTTAGTGATTGTGGTGGTACGTGTCGCAAAAACCGGCGGGCTCGCCCCGGGTCGCACGCCGCGGCCGCCTCAGGCCGCCACGACGGCGTGCGCTCGCCGCTGGACCGGCGGCAGGGAATCGACGAGCACCCTGAGGCTGTCGCCCTGCATCTCGCGGATCAGCTGGAGGATTTCGCCGAGCGAGGACGCGTCCTCGACGGTCGGCGGAAGATCGAAACGCCGCGCGTCGCGGACCACGGGAGCGGGGATTTCCACCGCCTCGGCGCCTTCGTGGTCGAGTTCCCGAACGAGCGCCATCACGTTGCCAAGTGCCGTCATCGTCTTCCTCCTTGCGCGGTCCGCCCGATCGCGGAAGCGGTTGGGCATGGAGTGAATATAGAGAGGAGCCGGCCTCATTGGCCCCCCCATGCGGGAGGGGTCGGGAAATGCGCACGTCACGCGAGCGCCCTTTCGCGCGTACGCGAAGGGCACTCACCGAAGCGGTTCTTGTAGTCGGCGGCGAAATGGCCCAGGTGATGAAAGCCCCAGCGCATCGCGATGCTCGTCACCGTCGCATCGGCCGACGACACGCTTCGCAGCTCGTCGCGGACGCGTTGCATCCGCACCGATTTCAGGTACGCCATCGGCGTCGTGTTGCGGAATTCGCGAAAGCCCGCGAACAGCGCGCTCGTGCTGACCTTCGCGTGCGCGGCGAGATCGCCGATCGTCAGCTCCCGGTCCGCGTGCGCCTGGATGAACTCCTCGACCCGCCTGACGTGGCGGGGCGCGATCGGCTGGGACGGATTGAGCAGCGCGTCGCGGTAATTGTTCGGCTGCACCGTCAGCAGCGTCGTGACCAGCAGATGCTCGATCTGCGCCATCGAGAGCGCCGAGCCGATGGTCGGCGAGCGCCGCTCGACTTCGGCGACGAGATAGGCGACGAGCGACTGCCAGCTCATTCCCGCCGGCGACGACATCTCCATGCCGAGCGCGAATTCGACCGGCTCCCGCAACGGGTGGCCGATGTGCTGGGCGCAAGTCGTCTCGAGCAGCGTGCGGTCGATCCGGATCATGACCTGATCGCAGCCAATGAACACGGTCTGCGTGAGGTTCTGCGTCGGCGTCACAACGGACGCGAGATCCGGCGTGGAGCGGATGCGCTGCGCGCCGCAGCGGATGTCCGCATGGCCGGCGAGCGGCATCATCACGAGCACGAAACTGTCGAGCCGGCCGGCATCGATCTCGACCGTCTGGCCGTAGCCGAGCCGATTCAGCGAAACGCGACGCAGCGGCGCGTGGCGCATGCTCGCTTCGACCTGCCTGCCGCATCCGACGATTTTCAGCTCGTGCGGACAGAAAACGGCCGCGACGCGGTCGCGCGCCTCATCCGAATCCCGCGTCTCGAACAGCGAATGGCCGGAAAGCAGGTCGCGCTCTCCCAGCGTCGTCATCAGCGCCCGGGTCATCCTTGGTGTCTCCTCCGGCCTGCATTCCCTGCCCGGTTCTTTGCCGGGCATGGGATATCGAACTGCATGCGGAAACACGGCGTCGACGGCTCGCCGCGATCATTGTCGGAAAGACCCCGGAATGCGCGGACCGGTCAGCGACGCGGGTTTCGCGCAAACGATTTGATCTCCAACTAGTCGTGTATACAGTACACGTGCGCCCAGCGCAAGGCTCCGATCGCACCGACCGGAAGATTCGGCGTAGTCGGCGTGAGCGCAGCGAAGGCCGACGCGAGCTCTTCCGGAAGCCTCACGCCGGCACGAGCGCGAGCACGCGCAACGGACTGCCGGACCCGCCAACGAGCTTCAGCGGGGAGGCGACGAGCACGGCGCCGGTCGGCGGCAGCCGGTCGAGGTTGCACAGGCTCGCGAGGCCGAACTTGCCGTTGCCCTGCATGATGTGATGCGTCCAGAACGGCGGATCGAACGCGTGCGCCTGCCCCGCGTCGGTGCCGACGGTCTCGACGCCGACACCGAGCACGTCGCGTTCAAGCGCGAGAAGCTCGGTCGCACCACGGTCGAAGCCGGGCGAGTGCGGCCCGTCCTCACGGCAGTTCAGGAACTCCTCGGCACCGACGCGCTTCGACCAGTCGCTGCGCAGCAGCACCCACGCGTTCGGCGGAATGCGTCCGTGGCGCGCCTCCCAGTCGAGCACCGCGTCGCGCGTCAGCAGGTGGTCGGGATTCGCCGCGGCTTCGCGGCTGATGTCGATGACGCACGCGGGGCCGACAAGGCGGCGCGCCGTAATCGAGTCGAGCGTGCCGTCGGCGCGGTTCCGGCCGCTGATCCAGTGCACCGGCGCGTCGAAATGCGTGCCGGTGTGCTCGCCCATGCGGATCGTGCGCCAGTACCACGCCGGCCCGGCGTCGTCGTAGCGCGAGATCGTCTCGAAACTCACCGGCGGCGAGTTCGCGAACGGCGGCGGCAGGCCGAGCACCGGGGTGTCCGGACCGAGCGGCTGCGTCAGGTCGACGACCTGCACGCCGCCGTCTTCGAGCGCCTCGGCGAGCTGCGTCAGGACGGTCACTTTCGATGGCATTTCGGATCTCCTCATGTGGCGGTTCGATGCCGGCCGTCGACGCGAGACAGGTCGCACGGCGGCTGGTGTGCTTTCGGGCGTCCGGGTCGGCGGCGGCGGGCCGCCTTCGCGACCGCCCGATACAGCCGAACTTAGGTCACGCCGACGGCATCGGCTATCCCGCGGCTGCCGGACCTATCCCGGGACTGCCGGTCTCGATCGGCACCTCGCCCATGCAGACAAAAAACGGCCGCCCGAAGGCGGCCGAAATACCACTGGAACTGTTGCCGCCGGCTAATGCGCCGCTTGCGCAATCCCCTTCTCGCGCAGGCCTTTCAGCACCTTCTCCGGCGTGATCGGCGCCTCGGTGAACTGGATGCCGAGGGCGTGGTAGATCGCGTTGGCGACCGCGCCGACCGGGCTGACGAGACCCGACTCGCCGACGCTCTTCGCGCCGAACGGCCCGACCGGGTCGGCGTCCTCGACGAGAATCGTCGTGATCTTCGGCATGTCGCTCGGCCCGAACATCTTGTAGTCGGTGAAGCTGTTGTTGAGCATGCGGCCGCGCTCGTCGTACTGGGTCTCTTCGGTCAGCACGAAGCCGAGCCCCTGCTGGATGCCGCCTTCGAGCTGGCCTTCGACCGCTGCCGGGTTGATCGCGCGGCCAATGTCGTGCGCGTTGACGAGATCGAGCACGCGAACCTCGCCGGTCTCGGTGTCGACCTCGACCTCGGCGAACGACGCGCCGAACGGCGGCGAGTTGTGCGGCGGGAAGAAGCTCACGTAGCCCTGGATCTGCCCCGGCGCGCCGGTCGTCTGCCCGGTCATCGGATCGACGAAATGGAACACGCCGCCGCGGGTGATCGCCTCGACGTCGACCGAGCGTTGCGGGTCGGCCTTCGCGAAGATCTTCTTGTCCCGGATGTCGAGCTGATCCGCCGGCACCTGCAGCCGCTCGGCCGCGCGCGCGAACAACTGCCGCTTCACGTCCTCGCACGCCGCCTTGACCGCCGCACCGCCGACGTAAATCGTCCGGCTCGCGTGCGCGCCGATGTCGAAGCCCGCGTCCGACCCCGGGTTCGCGAGCTGCACGTCGTCGAACGGGAAGCCGAGCGTCTCGGCAGCGATCTGCTTCAGCGCGGTGTGCGAGCCCTGCCCCATGTCGGAGCACGCGAAGATCACCTCGGCGGTCGCGTCCTCGTTGAGCTTGACGGTGCACGCGGTGTGTTCGAGCAACATCGGCATCGCGCCGCTGGTGTGGTTCATCACCGCGACGCCGACGCCGCGTCGTAGCGTGCCGGTCTGGTTCGCGTACCGGCGTCGCTTCTCAGCCCAGTCGATCGCCGCCGCGCCGCGGTCGAGGCACTCGTCGAGCGCGCAGGACGGGTAGGTGACGCCGGCGCACCAGCCGTCGTCGCCGACGCCCTTGTGCCACTTTTTGCGCCACTCGACCGGGTCCATGCCGAGCCGCGCGCACGCTCTCTCGATAAGCTGCTCGAGCGCGAAGTTCGTCTGCGGATTGCCATAACCGCGGAACGCGCCGGTCAAGCCCTGGTTCGTGAAGTACGACTCGCCGCGGTAGCGCAGCGCCGGAAACTTGTACATGCCGCTGAGCCACGCGCCGGCAGTGAAGGCCGTGCCCGACGCGTCGAGGTAGTAGCCGCCCTTGTAGTTCTCGAAGCGCGCGTCGCACGCGACCGGCGTGCCGTCCTTCTTGAATCCAAGCTTCATCCAGTAGCGGCCCGGGTGGCGGCTCGGCGAGATCGCCCAGTCCTCCTCGCGCAGCGTCTGCAGCTTCACCGGATGGCCCGGCACCGCGAGCGCCATCGCGCACGCCTGCGGCTCCGAGATCAAGCCGAGCCGTGCGCCGAAACCGCCGCCGATCACCGTCGCGTTGATCTTCACGCGCGCCATCGGCAGGTCGAACAGCCGCGCGAGCTTCGCCTGCACGAGCTTCGGCATCTGCGACGACGTCCAGCACGTGAGGCGCCCGGCATTGTCGAACTTCGCGATATATGCGTGCGGTTCCATCTGGCACTGCTTCTGCTTCGGCACGTAGAACACGTCCTCGACGACGACGTCCGCGTCCCGCATCGCCGCGTCGACGTCACCGCCGCCGAGCGCGTGCCCCGGGAACATCGCCTCGGGCAGCTCGAACGCGCGGTTGCCGGGCTTTTCGGGCACGAATTGCACCGCGCCAGGCTGCCGCGACGCTTCCGCGGTCAGGTAGACCGGCAGCGGTTCGTACTCGACGATGACTTTCGCCGCTGCCCGCTCGGCCGCCTCCTCGGACTTCGCGATGATTCCGCAGATTGCGTCGCCCTGGTATTTGACGTGCGTCGTGAAGATCGATTGGTCGTCGATGTCGCCGAGCAGGTCGTGCATCGGCTCGGAAACCATCAGGTCCAGGACCGACGAGTTGTACGTGTTCGCGGTGACGTCGGCCGGGCCGAGCACCTTCACGACGCCGGGCGACTTCGCCGCCGCGCTGAGGTCGAGCCGCACGACGCGCGCGTGCGCGTGCTCCCAGCAGCGCACGACCTTGCCGTACAGCATTCCCGGAAGTTGGATATCGGCCGCGTAAAGCGCCTGCCCCGTCACCTTGTCCTTGACGTCGACGCGTTGCGCACTCGTACCGACGATCGATTCGGGCTTCATTGCGCCACCTCCACGCGAACCGCCGGCACGACGACTGCGGCCCGCGGCGCGGTACTCGCCGCTTTCTTCACCGCCTTGACGATCTTTTCGTAGCCCGTGCAGCGGCAGATGTTGCCTTCGAGCGCGTGGCGGATCTCCTGCTCCGACGGGTCCGGGTTTTTCGCGAGCAGGCTCGCGGTCTTCACGATCATCCCCGGCGTGCAGTAGCCGCACTGGATCGCCGCCTCGTCGGTGAAGGCTTGCTGGATGTGATTGAGCTCGCCAAATTTCGCGAAGCCGGCCGCGGTCGTGATGCGTTTTCCGTCCATCGTCGCAGCGAGGGTCAGGCACGAATTGATCGCCCTGTCGCCGTCGACGAGCACCGTACAGGCGCCGCACTCCCCGGTGCCGCAGCCGTATTTCGTCTCGGTCATGCCGAGCTGGTCGCGCAGCACCTCGAGCAGCGTGCGATTGACGGCGACGTTCAGCCGGTATTCCTCTCCGTTGATCTGGAGCGTGATCTGTACATCCTTCATTCCTGTCTCCTCGAGAAGATCGGCTCGGGCCGATTCAGGTTGGCCGCTTCAGTCCGCGCGACACGCGTCCTCGATCGCCCGCTTCAGCACCACGCCGGCAACCTGGCGGCGGTATTCGGCGGTCGATCGCTTGTCGTCGATCGGCGAGATTTCCGCCGGCACGGACTCGGCAACGCGCTGCAACAGCTCGGCGGTGATTTCCCTGCCCTTCAGCAACGCCTCGGTGTGCCGCAGGCGCAGCGGGGTCGGCGCGACGCAACCCATCGCGAGGCGCGCGTCGATGCAGGTGCCGCCGAGCATGTCGAGCTGCACCGCGACATTCAGTTTCGCGAGATCGTCGTTCGTCCGCGTGAGGCGCCTGAACGCGGCGCGCGCGCCGTCCGACGGCGGCGGCAGCACCAGTTCGACCGCGAGTTCGTCGGCCCGCCGCGCGGTGACGCCGTACGAGAGCCAGAAATCGTCGATATCGACCTCGCGCCGACCCGACACGCTCTGAAAGACGACCGTCCCGCCGATCGCGTAGATCGCGCAGCTGCAATCCCCGGCGGGCGACGCGCGCAGCAGGTTGCCGAGCACGGTCGCCGTGTTGCGCACCTGCCCGGTCGCGAAGATCTCCGCGGCATGCCACAGCGACGGGTAGTGGCGCATCACGTCCGGGTGCGCGAGCAGGTCGGCGACCGTCGCCTTCGCGCCGAGCCGCAGACCTTTCGCCGGCTCGAACAGCACGTGCGCGAGGCCGGGAATGTTCGCGAGGCTCATCACGTATTCCGGCGACTGCGTCGACTTCATCGCGACCAGCACGTCGGTGCCACCCGCCATCACGGTGACCCGCCGGCCGTACGAGGACAGCAGGTCCACCGCCTCGGCAATGCTTTGCGGCATCAATAGTTCGAAGTCCGGCAATATTCGACTGCTCATGGAATCGCTCCTACACGGCGTAGCGGTGACGGAAAGAGGGCCGGCGCGCAGCACGCGCCGACGCTTCGGCGGCATCTCGTACGCGCGGGGAAACACGCCGGCGACCGGTGCGAATTGCCCCGCGCATTCGCACCGGAAGGGACCGCGCGCGAACGACGACAGTGATACCGGCGGCGGCACGTCGCCGCTATCCGGCGCGTCCGTTGCCTATCCTGAAACTTCGGGGAATCGTTCGACCGCCCGCCGGGCGCGGAAAGCGGAACCGGAAACCGGACGGGAGAGCCGCCACGGCGCGCAGGACGCGCGCCGTGGCGGAACGGGAAGGGGGGAGCGCGCGGGGCGACGGGCCCCGGCGGCGGGAGGCGCACCCGTCGCCATACTGCCGGCGACGGGGCGCAAAGGGCTTACAAGAACGGGACTTACTTCATCCGGCAGCCGCGCGCCGGATCTTCGAGCGCCCTCTCCGCGACCGAGACGAACTTGTTCTGGTTGCCCGCAGCCTCGCGCAAGTAAATGTCCTGCACCGGGTTGTGCGCCTTCGACAGCGTGAAGGCGCCGCGCGGGCTGTCGATCTTCGCGGCTTCCATCGCCTTGATCATCGCCGCCTGGTCGAGTTCGGGCCCCTTCGCGGCGTCGAGCCCGGCGCGCAGCATCTGCGCGGCGTCGTAGCCCTGCACCGCGTAGACGTCCGGCGGCATCTTGTATTGCGCCTCGTACGCACTGCGGAAAGCCTTGTCCTTCGCGTTCGTCAGCCCGTCCGCGTAGTGCAGCGTCGTCAAGAGCCCTTCGCCCGCGCCGCCCATTGCTTCGAGCGTGCCGTCGGTGAGGAAGCCCGAGCCGTACAGCGGAATCGACTTCTTCAGGCCCGCCGCGTCGTAGTCCTTGACGAACTTCGCCGCGCCGCCGCCGGCGAAGAACACGAACACCGCGTCGTGCTTCAGGTTCGCGATCTCGGTGAGATACGGCTGGAACTCGACGTTCGGGAACGGCAGGTACAGCTCCTTCGCGACCTTGCCGCCGGCCTTCTCGAACGCTTCCTTGAAGCCGTTGACCGCCTGCTCGCCGGCCGCGTACTTCCACGTCAGCGTGACGATGTTCTTGTGGCCGCGCTCGGCCGCGACCTTGCCCATGCCGTACGCGGGCTGCCAGTTCGTGAACGAGCTGCGGAACACGTTCGGCGCGCACAGCGGGCCGGTCAGCTCGTCGGCGCCCGCGTTCGGGATGATCATCAGCGTCTTCGTGTCGCGCGCAACCTTCGCCATCGCCAGTGCCACGCCCGAATGCACGGTGCCGACCAGGACATCGACGTCGTCGCGCTTGACGAGCTTCGATGCGTTCTCGGTCGCTTTCGACGGGTCGGACTCGTCGTCGACGACGAAGTACTGCACCTCGCGCCCGCCGAGCGTGCCGCCCTGCTCGGCGACGTACTGCTTGAAGCCGTTCGTGATCGCGTTGCCGAGCGCCGCGTAGGTGCCGGTGTAAGGCAGCATCAGCCCGACCTTGACCTTCTCGGCCGCGTGCGCGGTGCCGAGCGGAATCACCGCGGCGGCCGTCAGCGCGACGATGGTGCGAAACGTGTTGCGTCCCTGAGCCTTGCCCATCTTTTCTCCTCCTGTTTTTTTCGTCGAATGGCGGCAACGACGGCGGCCGCACGGCGCCTTTTTCCCGACGCGGTCACAGTTGTCCCCCGTGAGCCGTGCCGACGAACGCATCCTCGCTCGTCGCCGCATCATGACGACAGCCGGGACGTTTCATCCGCATTTTTTTGCGGCATTCGAGACAAAGCGCACACCGCACGCCGCTGCCGCTCGCGCCGCGCGGCCGCACTTTACCGGTTCGCGCGATCCCTCAGCCGGAACCGCTGCAGCTTGCCGGTCTCGGTACGCGGCAGCTCGGCCAGGAACTCGACCGCGCGCGGGTACTTGTAGGGCGCGATCGTCTGTTTCGCGAAGTCCTGCAGCTCGCGCACGAGCGCCGGCCCGCTTTCAACACCCGCGCGCGGCACGACGAAGGCCTTGACGATCTGCCCGCGCTCGTCGTCGGGCACGCCGATGACGGCGCATTCGGCGACCGCCGGGTGCTGCAGCAACGCCTCCTCGACCTCGGGCGAGCCGATGTTGTAGCCGGACGAGATGATCATGTCGTCGACGCGCGACTGGTAGTGGAAATAGCCGTCGGCGTCCATCACGTACGCGTCGCCGGTGTAATTCCAGCCGTCGCGAACGTAATCGGCCTGGCGCGGGTCGTCGAGGTAGCGGCAGCCGGTCGGCCCCTTGACCGCGAGGCGGCCCGCGGTGCCCGGCGGCACCTCGCGCCCTTCGTCGTCGACGATCCGCGCGCGGTAGCCGGGGACGACCTTCCCCGTCGCACCGGGCCGCGCCGCCGCCTCGTCAGCGGAGATGAAGATGTGGAACATCTCGGTCGCGCCGATGCCGTCGATGATCTCGATGCCGGTGGCGTCCTTCCACAGCGTGCGGGTCGACGCCGGCAGCACCTCGCCCGCGGACACGCACTTGCGCAACGTCCCGCCGCGCGCCTCGGCGAGCGGACGGGTGCGCGCCGCCTCGGCCATCGCGCGGTACGACGTCGGCGCGGTGAAGAGGATCGTCGCGCCGAACTCCGGGATCGCGTCGAGCAGCTGCGGCGGCGACGCCTGCTCGAGCAGCACCGTCGAGGCGCCGACGCTCATTGGGAACACGACGAGGCCGCCGAGCGCGAACGTGAACGCGAGCGGCGGGCTGCCGATGAACACGTCGTCGGCCGTCGGACGCAGCACGTGCGCCGGCCAGCACGCGCACGCGGCGAGCAGGTCGCGATGGAAATGCATCGTCGCCTTCGGCTTGCCGGTCGTCCCGGACGTGAACGCGAGGATGCAGGTGTCGTCGGCCGCGGTCGTGACGTTGTCGAAAACATCCGGCTGGCGCGCCGCGTCCGCGTCGAGCCCCTGCCCGGAGGGATCGTTGAAGAAGCGCACGTGCGCGAGCAACGGATGCTCGGCCGCCGCGGCCTCGAGCTCCGCGCGCAGCGCGTGCTCGCACAGCGCATGCGTGATCCGCGCCTTGTCGATGATCTGCCCGAGCTCCTTCGCGCGCAGCAGCGGCATCGTCGTCACCGCGATCGCTCCCGCCTTCATGACCGCGAACCAGCACGCGACCATCATCGGATTGTTCGGACCGCGCAGCAGCACGCGGTTGCCGGGCACGACCCCGAGCTCACGCACGAGCACGTTCGCAATCCGGTTCGCGCGCCGCTGCAGCTCCGCGTACGTCCACGCGAGCCCCGGTGCCCGCAGACACACGCGCTCCCCGTCGCCTTCCGCCACACGCCGGTCGAGCAGCTCGGTCGCGCAATTCAACTGTGGCGGAAATTGCAGCGACGGCAACTCGAAGATGAACTCCGGCTGCGCCTGCGGCGGCGGCAATTGGTCGCGTGCGAACGTATCGACGTGGCTTGTCATGATATGGCGTCTCCTCCAGGTGATAGATCTATTTTTATCTGTGAATATATTAAGCCTCAAGTATCGGCACCCCGCAAGCGCGCATGGCACCCACGCGGGCGGGCACGACTTGGGCGACCGGATCGGGAGGGCCGGTGCATCGGACTTGCGTAAAGACTAGGAGAAAACACTCGTGTCGGGCAGCCGGGATTACCCAGACGGGGTTCGGGCGAGGGCGCGGCGGGGAGGGTTGGCTGCAGACCTTGAAACAGTCCGCACGTATGGGCGGCGCGGGCCTTCGGCTATATTTAACAAGCCGACGGTCGGCACTCGCTCTCACATGACCGTGCGTTGAAAGCCCGCCGGACGTGGCCGGGCCGGGAGGATGAACATGAAGAGCTGCAGCAAATGTCTCCTGCCTGAGGTCGCGCCGGGTGCTGACATTGACGACAGCGGCTTATGCACCTTCTGCCGTAATCCCGTGCCGAACACCAGCACGGCGACGGCCGCGTTCCGATTCCGCGAGGATCTCGAGGAGACCTTGCGGCGTGCGCGCAACCATCCCGGCTCGGACTACGACTGCGTGGTTCCGCTCAGCGGCGGCAAGGACAGCTTGTTCCTGCTCCACCGCTTGAAGGTCGATTACGGCCTGCGCGTGCTCGCCTTCACCTGCGACATCGATCTCCCTAGCGTCGCGTGGCACAACATACGCCTCGCGCTGCGTAAGCTGGATATCGACCACGTGATCTTCCGACCGGCGTACGGCTTCCTCACCAAGCTCTTTCGCTACCTGCTGTGCAATCAGGAGGCGCGCGGCGCCGTCTACACCGTCTCATATGTGTACGCGCCCCTCTTCGAGGGCGCGGCGATCCGCCTCGCGATGCAACGCAACATCCCGCTCGTCATCGCCGGCTACTCGCCGGGACAGCCGGAGCCCGAGCGCATGCTCTACGAATTCAGCCCGGCGCTAATCAGCAGCGAGGACTGGACACCGCCCCACCTCGTCGAGTGCGGGCACTTCTCCGACGCCGAGCTCTCCGCCTTCTACAACCCGCTCAAGCTGCCCGGGACACCCAGCTTTCCGCGCTATCTCGCCCCCTACCACGCCTGGGACTACGACCAGGACGAAGTCATCCGCAAGGTAACCGAGCTCGGACTGGTGCAGAAGAGCTCCCATGCCAGCCCCATCGTAAGCAACTACCCCATCAACTGGCTGATGATGTTCTCCGACCTGAAGCACTTCGGGTACAACCCCTACCTGCCCGAGTTCTCGGCGCTGATCCGCGCGGGGAAGGCCAGCCTGAACTATTGGCGCGTCATGCTGCCCGTCGTTAATTTCATGATCCGGAGAAAGCTCGGCTACGGGCGCGAGGTACGCCGCAGCATGGAGTGGCTGGGGCTGAGGGAGGACGACTTGCGCATCACGCTGCCGAAGGGCGCCTACGATCCGCCGATGCTGCGCAGCGCCTGACATGACGCTCCCGACCTGCCCGACGATGACGATCTCCGGCCGGAACGGCTCCTCAGGGCGGGCCGGTGCGGGGGCGCGGGCGCCGGCCCGGCGCAGTATCCGCCGGACTCGCCGCTCCGCACCGTAGCGGCCGGCACATCAAAGCGACGCCCTGCGATGGCCATGATGACCGACACGATCCCCTCCCTGCCAGAGCGCCTGCGCGCACGGGCGGCCGCCTCGCCGGACGGGATCGCCTATCGGTACCGGGCCGGCAGCGACGACTGGCGGTCCGTTACTTGGCGCGAGGTGGCCCTCAGAGTCGACGCCCTGGCCCGCCAGCTCGCCCGGCTCGGCCTACGGGCGGGCGACCGGGTGGCCATCATGCTGGCCCCCTCGCCCGAGTGGGAGTACTGCCAGTTCGCCGTTCTGACGCTCGGCGGCGTGGTCGTGGGCATCGACGCCCACGACGCTCCGCGCAATCTGAAGCACATCCTCAGCCTCACCCAGCCGCGACTGCTCGTCACCGCCGACGACGAGAAGCTGCGGATGCTCGGGGCGCTGTGGCACCCACCCGAGATTGCGATCACCTGCGCCCCCAACGGGCCCGGCGGGTCCCATGCGCTGCGCGATCTATTGACAGCACCGGACGCTTCCTCCGAGGCTCTGCCTCCGCCCGCGCCCGAAGATGCCGCCACGATCGTCTTCACCTCGGGCAGCACCGGGCAGCCGAAGGGCATCGCCTATTCCCACCGCCAGGTGACATACGCCTGCGACGCAATTCTGGAGCGGTTTCCCTCGCTGCGGCCGGATGCGCGGCTGGCCTGCTGGCTGCCCCTGTCCAACCTCTTCCAGCGGATGATCAACTTCTGCGCCTTAACCCGTGGCACAACATCGTATTTTGTGGATGACCCCGCCCAGATCGTCGGTCTGCTGCCGCAAGTTCAGCCGACCCTGTTCATCGGCGTACCCCGCTTCTTCGAGAAGCTGCACGCCGGCATCCTGACCGAGATCGCCAAACGCCCCGCCGCAGTGCGCGCCCTCGTCCTGAGCGCCTGGGCGGTCGGCTGTCGGATCGCCGCGGCGCGCCGTGCGGGCAGGCCGCCCGCGCTCGCGTGGCGCGCCCTTCAGCCGCTCGCGGCGCCCGTCCTGCATCGCCTTCGCGCGATCGTTGGCGAGGAGCTGCAGTTCATGGTGAGCGGATCCGCGCCGATGCCAACGTGGCTGCTTGAGCGGCTCCACGGGCTCGGCTGGCTGGTGCTGGAAGCCTACGGCATCAGCGAGAACGTCATTCCGGTGGCGGCGAACACCCCCGAGCACTACCGCTTCGGCAGTGTCGGCCGCGCGCTCCCCGACAACGAGCTGCGGATCGCCGAGGACGGGGAGCTGCTGGTCCGCGGCCCAGGCGTCTTTTCCGGCTACTACGGCGAGGGCACCCCGGCGGGGCCTCTCGGTCCCGACGGATTCCTGCACACGGGCGACTTTGCGCGGATCGACGGCGATGGCTACGTGTGGCTCGAAGGGCGCAAGAGCGAGGTATTCAAGACCTCCACGGGCCGCCGCGTCGCGCCCGCGCCGATCGAGGCGGCCCTCAAGCAGATCGACTACGTGGACGACGCGGTGATCATCGGGCGGGATCGTCCCTATCCTGTCGCCATCCTTGTTCTCGACCCCGTGCACCCCGTCACCGGGGCGACTCGTAGCGAAGCGGCGGCGACGATCGCCGCGGACGTCGCCGCCGCCTGCGAGACCTTCAGCGACTACCAACGCCCCGGCGTCGTCATCCTCAGCCCGCAACCCTTCACGATCGCCGCCGGCGAGCTAACGGCCAACCTTAAGATTCGCCGCACGCCGATCGAAAGTCGGTTCCGCGCGCAAATCGAGGCGGCCTACGCGCACCCCGCTCCCCGCAAACCCGCCGGTCCCTTCCGTCCCCGGATCATCCACACCCAATGAATACCTACTTCGTCACCGGCGCCTCGGGCGCCGTGGGCAGCGCCCTCGTCCCCCTGCTATACGCGAACCCCGGCACCCGGGTGCGGCTCCTGCTGCGCGCGAGATCCGAGGAACACCTGAAGGAGCGCATGGAGGAGTTGTGCCGCTTCTGGAAGCTCGCCCCGGACGCCGAACCCCGCACCCGCCTCACCCCCTTGCGGGGCGACGCGGCCCATCCGGGCTTCGGACTGAGTGCGGAGGAATATGCCGCCCTGAGCGCCGACACCACTCACCTCGTCCACTGCGCCGCGAGCGTGCGCATGAACGAAACGCTGGAGGACGCCCGTCACTCCGCCCTTGGCTCCGCCCAGGAGATCCTCGCCCTGGCCCGGCGGCTTGCCGCGGGCGGAACGCTGCGGAAAGTGGAATTCGTCAGCACCGTGGGGATCGCCGGCAAGCGACCCGGTGTGCTGCCCGAGCGCTGGATCGACGAGCCGCGGGCCTTTCACAACACCTACGAGCAGTCCAAAGCGGAGGCGGAGGTCCTCGTGCGGGCGGCGATCGAAGAGGAGCACCTGCCCATCACGGTGCACCGCCCCAGCATGGTGATCGGCGACTCCCGCGACGGTCGCATCATCCACTTCCAGATCTTCTACTTCATCTGCGACTTCCTGTCCGGGCGGCGGACCTTCGGCGTGTTGCCCGACCTTGGCGAGGTCAAACTCGATATCATTCCGGTGGACACGGTGGCCGGAGCGATCGCCCACGCCAGCCTCGACACCGCCGCCAGGGGGCGGATCTTCCACCTGTGCTCGGGCCCCGAACATTCGATCCGACTCAAGACTTTGAGGCCCATCGTCCGGGACGCGTTCAAAAAGCACGGAATCGACGTTCCCGCGGGCATGCTGCTGCCCCGAAGCGTGTTCACCGTCCTGCAGCGGGCCGCCACCCGCCTCGCACCAATTGACCGTCGCCGTGCCCTCTCGACCTTGCCGATCTATCTCGACTACCTCGGCGACCAGCAGGGCTTCGACAACCGGGAGTATCTTGCCTGGCTGTCGGCAAGGGGGGCAGGTCTGCCGCACTGGAAGGACTACCTCCCGCGGGTGTTGGAGCGCTTTCTAGACGAGAAGTATCCGCGAGGTTAGCAGGGATGCAAGAACTGCTCCTTGACGAGGCGCTCGGGCGGCATCAACGGGCGGCCCACGGAAATGGCGGCGCGCGCCCCGCCGGCCCCGAAAAAGGGTTCTTTTGAAAAATGGGAAGTGGCAGTTATAGCGGCGGTTTGATCGCGGATCCTCCCCTTACTACGATAGCGAAGGATCCGCTCATGGTCATGATGCTGTTCTCTATGCTCACGTAATCAAATCGTCTTGGCTTGCGTTCTACCCGATCGCGATGGGCGGTAATGTCACGATTGGACCTGAAGCAATAATTATTCGGGCGTTCGAGAAGTGAGGGGCGTTATGGTGTCGGCTGGAGCCGGGGTGACAAAAGGTTCGCGGGTTGATCCGTTGGGGATCTGGGGTGGCGTGCCGACGACGAAAATCGGCGTGCGTGCAGTTGACGACGCATGGCCGCGCCTTGAAGCGAGCCAGACTTGTACCGAGGACCCGCCACGATGACACGAAAGAAGGTTCTCTTCTTTGCCGAGCCGGCGACGCTCGCGCACGTCGCGCGGCCTGTCGTGCTCGCAAATTCGCTTGATTCTCGACGTTACGAAGTAGTCGTTGCCACGGGACCGGATTTTAGGCAACTCGTTTCCAAAGCTGGGCTGACGCTACGTGACCTCCATGCCATCGGCACAAGGGCCTACCTGGATTCGGTTGCTTCGGGTCGGCCGGTATATTCGTTTTCAGTCCTTGAAGAGTATGTTCGCGACGATCTTCGTCATATCGAGCAATTTCGGCCGGATCTGATTGTCGGCGATTTCCGTCTTTCGCTTGCTGTCAGCGCTCGCCTTTCCAGCGTGCCGTACTGGACCATCTCCAATGCGTACTGGAGCCCATTCACACCGGTGAGCTTTGACATGCCAGCGCACCCGCTTACTGGCCTCGTCGGCGTACGGGCTGCCCGGCTCGGCTTCCGTCTCTTCCGGCCACTCATATTCGCTTATCACAGTCTGCCAATGGAACGTTTGCGGAGGCGATATGGCATGCGGTCGCTGGGGCTTGATTTACGCAGCACGTTCTCTGAGGCCGACCGAACTCTCTTTGCGGATGTTCCAGAATTGGTTCCTACCAGTAACGTCGAGCCAGCAGGGCGCTACATCTACATCGGGCCCATCACTTGGTCCCCCGGAGGGCCATTACCGCCCGAGTTAGGTGCGTATCGAGATAGGCGCCCGCTTGTCTATGTTGCGTTGGGGAGTTCTGGCGATTCTCGCGTGCTCGATCACATCGTGGGCGCCTTGGTGCGCATGAAGTGCCACGTTGTCGTCGCGGTGGGATCGGAGGAAAACAAGTCCCGGTTTGCTGCGGGAGTGATCGCCGCGGGCTATCTTCCTGGTGATGCGGTCAGCCGCTTGGCCGACATCGCTATCTGTAATGGTGGCAGCCCGAGCACACACCAAGCGCTCTTGGAAGGGACCCCGGTACTTGGCATTCCTTCGAACCTCGACCAACTCTTGAACATGCAGTTTGTGACTGCATCGGGTGCGGGTTTGACGCTACGGGCCGATGAGTGCAGCGGGGAATCGGTGGGGGACTCGGTAGAGCGTCTGCTGTCGACACCATCGTTCCGGCAGTCGGCAGAAAGAGCGGCATGCTGGCTTCGAGGTTATGTAGCCACCGAGAGATTCGCCGAACTGGTTCAAGAGTCGTTGTGATCGTTCGTACGGCAACTCTGAAGGGGAAAAGGATCTTTCGCGGCCGGTCAACCACTGAATCGGCCTCGCTACCGCCGGCTGCGTCGGAGCCACGAGCGCCTGAAGTCGCGTAGTTCGCTTTTTTGAATCGCCCGGGGTTTCGAGGAACCAAGAAGCCAGTCGGACAACGCGCCACCGTCCGAACCCGCTCGGTACAGGTTCGGACGGTGGCAGTGCGACTTCTGGAAACAATGCGGAGCGCGCCAAGCTAGGTACGTCGCGCTCGACGCACTCCCTCAGGCCTCCGAGGCGTCAGCCTGCTTCGCCGCCCGGCGCGCGCGGGCCAGCGGCAATCCCAACAAACCGAGACCCAGCAATGCGAGGGTGGCAGGCTCTGGCACCTCTAGCTGGTTAATTTGAGCTTGGATGAAGAGGTTGCTAGTGAAATCTTCGGCCGTAAAGATGGTCTCGTTACCATCGAAGAACGTGCCTTCCGCCTCCTCAGCCAAGACTCTAAACGAAAGTGCCCACCGTTCTCCCAGGGCGGAGAAGAGGAACGTACCCAGCACGTCCTGAAGTCCGTCGGCAGTAAACGTGTCGTCGCACACGCTGCCGAGGGGATTCGAGGTTTCATCGCAGGGCTCGGAGTTGCTCGATTCAAGGAATGTCAATAGAAACGAGAAGGGGTCCCCCAGGGTGTCAGTACCTGTAGCGTCGAAGGTTGCGCCGTCCAGTTGGAAGGCGTCGAGCATCTCTATGGAGAAGGAGAAATTGGAAACAGGAATGACGTTATTCTCGTGCTGGATTTGGGCGACATCTACCCACACTCCGCTATCCGAGACGATGTTGACGTCGGTATTGGTCGGCGGCTCGATGATCCGCAAAAAGCTGTGCGGGTCGTTCACATCGCCCGTATCCACCCATTCAAGCTCAGTGGACGAGATGGCCACGAAGCCGCCGGGCCCGACGCCGGGATCGGCAGTGGCGGGATCAAACTCAAGAAAGTCATTCCCGACGAACACCGTTCCTGGGGTCGCATACGCCGACCCCGCACCCGCAAACAACCCGCCCGCCAGCGTGGCGGCGAGCAAGGCGTTGTGGAGTTTGCTCTTGGTCATGATAGATCTCCTTCTTGTGAGCCGAACCTTAAAGTCTTGGCTGCCGAGCAAGGCCGCCACCCGCAGTAACATCGATGATTCCGCGCTACGGAGCTCTCTATGCACAGGCCGTGCCACACACTCTTCTGCTTTGTTTTCAATATCTTAGTTGACGCCGCTTGAAGCGAGTGTAAAGCGGCTCGACAAAGGACTACTGGCGTAGGATTCCACGCAACGCGTTTTTCATAGACGAGTGTGACGAGTAGCCAATTCCGTGTTTTTCGTTCGCCGGCACAACTGGACGGGTATCCCCATTGCCGGGCGCTGTTCTTTCGCGGAAGGAACAGCAATGAGGAGCAACTGGGCGATGGAAGAATTTGGTGCGGCGCATTTTGGGGGAAGTGTCAGAATTTCGGCGTGCGAGTCGTGAAGAGACTTTTCCACGGTGACACCGCCGACTGAGATTGCCCCTGAAAAACGGACGCCATGAAGTGAGGCTCTAAGGTTTCATCGAGGATTGGGTAATGGAAGCGAAGATGCCGAAAAGGGTCTACACCGAGCAGTTTCGAGACGCGGCAATGCGTCAGGTGATCGATGCGGGGAGCAGCGTGATCGAAGTCGCGCGCAGTCTGGAAATATCGGAGAAGACGCTGGGCAACTGGGTGCGTCAGGTGCGCCGCGGGGAACCGCTGGTCAAGCAAGGCGCGGCCGTGCAGGTTGAGGAAGCGCAGGCGGAGCTTTCGCGGTTGCGGGCGGAGAACGCGCGGCTGAAAGTGGACAACGAGATCTTAAAAAAGGCGACGGCGTACTTTGCCAGGGAGTCGCGGAGAGGCACGCCTAAATTGCCGATCAGCGCATTCACGGGCTCGGCATAAGTTTCATATGAATCGCCTTTTGGCCGTGCCCCCGCGGTGCCCCCGACGACTGTTTTGTTCTAATGACCTGGGTATCGACCGCCGTCTGCCTGGAGCGCAAAGAGAGGATAAGAATGACCGATCACATGCCTGACGATCTGTCCGCCACCGGCAGGGACCTGAGGGCCTACACCGACGAGTGGCGTCCCCTGCACGGCGTGGTGCGCAACGTCCAGGGCGAGTGGGTGCTGCTGAGGCACGACCTGGTCGTGCAGGCCGCGCTGGCCCATGAGCGGTTTTCCAGCGCGGTGTCGAGCCACCTCCATGTCCCGAACGGCATCGACTCGGCCGAGCACACGGCATACCGGGACGCCCTGGACCGCTTTCTCACGCCGGAGGCGCTCGCCCCCTTCCATGAAGAATTCCGTCGGGTGGCGGCCGACTTGGTCGCGTCGCTGCCCAGGAGCGTTGCCGTCGACGCGGTGTCCCAAGTCGGCGTCCGGTTTGCCGTCCGGGCGCAAAGCGCGTGGCTGGGCTGGCCGGCCGATCTCGAAGATCGACTCGCGGACTGGGTTGCCGAGAACCATGCCGCGACGCGCTCGGGCGACAGGTCCTGGACGCGGCAGGTGGCGGAGTCGTTCGACGACCTGATCCGGTCCGTGCTCGAGCCGCGCCGCGGCGCCACGCGCGAGGACGACGCTGACGATGTCACCGCCCGGCTCATGCGGACCGAAGTGAACGGCCGACCGCTGACCGACGCGGAGATCGTGTCGGTTCTGCGGAACTGGACGGGCGGGGACCTGGGCTCCATCGCGCAGTGTATCGGCGTGCTGGTTCATTACTTGGCGACGCACCGCGCTGTGCAGGATCGCCTGCGCTCCGGCGTCCCTGACGCCGAGATCGATGCCATCGTCGACGAGATCCTTCGGATCGACGACCCGTTCGTGTCCAATCGCCGCGTGACGACGTGCCCTGTCACGATCGGCGGCGTGGAACTGCCGCAAGGGGCACGCGTGAAGCTGAACTGGACATCCGCGAACCGGGACGAGGCGGTCTTCGGCGACCCTGACGTCATGGAGCCGGAGCGCAACGCCGACCGGAACCTGGTGTACGGCATCGGAAAACACGCGTGCCCCGGGCGCTTGCTGGCGACGCTGGAAATGCGCATCGCGACACAAGAACTCCTCGCCGCGACGTCGTCGATTGCCCTCGACCCGCAGCGACCCGCCGAGCGGGCGGTGTCTCCAGTTGGCGGCTGGGCCAAGGTGGCGGTCGTGTTGGCGTAGCCTCGTCTGCCTTGCCGCGTCAGTTGGTGGCCGGCGTGCGCGAGAACGGCCACTAGGCCGCAGCCGCCACCCGCGCCCGCGCATACGACATCGCCACCCGCACAAGCTCGCGCGGCCGGTAGCGATCGCGCAGGTTGCATTGCGCGCAGATCGCGCCCTGCTCTGCGAGCGCTTCGCGGCGCTCCAGCGCGTCGCGCAGGCTCAGGTCGGCGACGTGGCCGAGTTGGTGGCTTTCGCGGATGTCGTTGAAGCAGTAGGTGTAGTGGCCGCCGGCCGAGATCAGCATGTTCGTGTTGCGCGGCACGCACTTGAAGCGGTTGGCGCGCCATTGGCGATAGATATCGACGGCGCCGGGGATGAACGCGGTTTCCTGGCTGCCGAGTCCGTGCCGGCGGATCTCGTTGCGCAGGCGCACGTGGTCCGGTTGCCCCGACGTCTTTTGCGCGCCGGCGCGGTCGTAGTAGGTCGGCGACATGTGGAGGCCGTTCACGCCGTTCCCGCGCAGCCACGCGACGGTGTCGTCGAGCGTGTCGAGGCATTCGCGCGTCGGCGACAGGTTGATCACGAGCTGGGTGCGCTCCAGTAGCCGGGCGGCGGCGAGGATGTTGTCCATGACGGCGCACTGGTCGAGGTTCGTGTGCACCGACTGGTAGACCTGCGGGTCGATGCTCGAGAACGAGATCATCAGCGTGCGCAACACGCCGTCGAGCGCCCGCAGCCGTTCCTCCCAGAGCCGGCTGCCGTTGGTCGCCATGTCGAACGTGACCGGATGGCCGCGCAGCCGCTCAATGTAGCGGTCGAACTGCGGGTGCGTCGTCGGCTCGCCGTACCCGGCGATCACGCAGCGGAACACATCCTGCGGATCGAGGCGCGCGAGCGTCTGCTCGAAGCTGTCGCCGGACGAGATCGTCGGATTGTCGATCATGTGCCGCGGACACATCGCGCAGCGCGCGTTGCACTTGCTGGTCCATTCCCAGTTCACGACGACACGGTAGGCGGGCTTCTTCATCTGATCACTCCAGGTGCGGCCGAGTTTTCCGGCGAGGGAGATCAGCGTAGGCAGCGCCGCTTAAGAAGACCTTAACGACATATCGAACCCGCACACGGGAGGCGGAGCGGGGAAGCGGAGCGGCGCGACATGTCCCGCCGGAAAGGCCCGCGCAGCGCCGGCGACACGATGAAGGAACGCCCCCGCTCGGGGCGCCGGATTACTTTTGCAGCAATATTAATGACTTCGAAAATGCTACAGTTTGCTATTCCTTAATCCGCTTGACCGGAGGTATCGAAGAGGCATGAACGGTATTCATCTGATTGCAGACCTCTATCGCTGCGGGGGGACCGCGGTGGCGTTGACGCAGCGGGACGCGCTCGAACGTCTGTGCGTCGACGAATGCCGGGATGCCGGGCTCACGCCGCTCGGTGCCAGTTTCTACCAGTTCCTCGACGCAGACGGCGACGCCGCGGGCGTGACCGGCACGGTCGTGCTGGCCGAATCCCACCTCGCGATCCACACCTGGCCGGAGTCCGGAAACGTGACCCTCGACGTCTATGTCTGCAATTTCTCGCGCGACAACAGCGACCGCGCGCGCCACGTCTATCGCCGCGTGCTCGACGCGCTGCAGCCGGAGGACGCCGTCGAGTACGAGGTCGTCCGCGGGAGCCTGTCCGGGGAGAACTGAACGATGCGTCCGATGCGATTGCCGGCCGTCGACGGCGTGATCTTCGAGCAGATCAACGACGACGCAGGCTATTTCTACCGCGGCAAGCTGATCGAGAAAGGCCGGTCGCAACACCAGGACTACGAGGTGTGGGACACGCCGCAGTTCGGGCGCCTCTTCCGGCTCGACGGCTGCTTCATGACATCGGAGCGGGACGAGTTCTACTACCACGAAAACATGATCCAGGTGCCGTGCATCGCGCACTCGGGGCCGCGGCGGGCGCTGATCGTCGGCGGGGGCGATGGCGGGTCGGCCGAAGAGTTGCTGAAGCAGCCGACAATCGAGCAGGTCGTGATCGCCGAACTCGACCCGAAAGTGATCGAGATCGCGCGACAGCACCTGCACGCGGTGCATCGCGGCGCGCTCGACGACCCCCGCGTCGAGATCCGCATCGGCGACGGCTTCCGCTACGTGGTGGACGCGCCGGCGGAGCGCTTTGATGTGATCGTGCTCGACCTGACCGACCCCGAAGGTCCGGCCGAGGCGCTGTATTCCGAGGCGTTCTTCCGCGGCTGCCGCGCCCTGCTCGCGCCGCGCGGCGCGCTCAGCCTGCACATCGGCGCGCCCGTCTTCCAGCCCGAGCGCGTGCGGGCGCTCGTCGACCGGCTGCGGCAGGTTTTCGCCGTCGTGCGGCCGTATTTCCTGTACATCCCGCTGTACGGCACGCTGTGGGGACTCGCGACCGCGTCCGACACGCTGGACCCGTCCGCCCTCGCGGCCGACGAGGTCGATCGGCGGATTGCCGAGCGGCGCATCGGCGCGCTCCAGCACTACAACGGCGCGGTGCATTGCGCGCAGTTCGCGCTGCCGAACACCCTGCGCGCGCTGCTCGCCTGATCGCTGCGGCCGTGCCTCCGGCTCACGTCCCGGTCGTGAACACCGTCAGCACGCCGGTGTAGCCATACAGGTGATCGCGAGCGACTTCCCCGCCGGCAAAAAAACCGACCAGCGGCACGTCGCCGAGCACGTCCCGCACCACCCGCAGCTCGGCGTGCCGCGCGCCGAAGTGCGGCCCGCCGCGCCCGGAGCAACTGACGTACAGCGCGCCGGCCAGCTCGCCGGACGCACCACTCTCGAGTTCGTCGCGGATCTCGGTCGCGATCCGCAACAGGTCGCGACGTGCCGCTTCCGGGTGGCGCTTGCAGAACGCGAGTTGTGAGCCGGCATCGACCTGGTCGCCGACCGCGAGGACGCGGTTCTGGAGGTCGACGCCGACCAGATGGCGCACGAGCGTATCGGCGCCGAACTTGCCCGCGTGGAGCGGAACGTCCTCGTTGCCGCTGCTGATGCCGACGAGCGTCGCCGACAGCGCGTCCGACAGCTCTTCGGCAAGCAGGTCGTCGTCGATGCCGAGGTCCTGCATCACGCAGTCGAGCGCCGGCCGGCCGTCGAGCGTGATCACGTAATTGCCTTCCGAACCGGTCACCGCGCGCTGCGGACCGATCGGCTGACAACCCTGCGTGACGCGCGAAATCAGGTGCACGCTGGAATCGAACAGTACGCCGGAGAGCCCGCCAGTGAGCACCCCGTCGGCGAGGTGCAGCGTGCGGTTGCGCGCCGATGACAGCCCGCCGAAGAGGTAGCCGGTCGTCGTTCGCTCGCTCAGTTCGTGCAGCAGATCCTGGATGTCGGGGGTGCTGCCCTCGCCATGCACGAGCGCCGTGTGCGCGACGAAATCGGACGAGACGGTCGCGAGCGGCTGGCGGCCCGAGAAGAGTCGGAAGGATTCCGCGGGCAGCGGCGCCGCCATCAGCACCAGCGCCGGTTCGTCGATATATTCGACGCCGCTCGCGAGCACGCCGAGGCCGGCGGTGCCGACCCATGCGACGCCGGGAAGGTTCTGCTGCAGCGCTTCGAGAATCGCTTCGGCGGCCGGCGCGAAGTAATCGCTGAAGTAGCACCAGCCGAGCGTGAAGGCGCCGGGGGCGGCGTGCTGCGCCGCGATCCGGGTCCGCAATTGCCCCACGCAATCCGTCAGGGCTTCCTGCCAGTCGGGAGCGGCGGCGTGAGCGTGCACAAACGAAGCGCGAAGCATGGCGGCGGCCTGTCCGGGATAACAAGGGATTCGACTCCGGCCGGCAAGGGGTGTTCAGCCGGGCGGTGAATCGGGCATGCAATCCGGTCGCGCCGGGGTGCGCGGTGGTGCGAAACCGGCGGGTCGTGAGACGGGTTCGAACGATTCCGCGAATCCCGAGTACGCGCGGGCCTTCGCGAAAATCGGCAGGCCGTGGGACGAAGTCGGCAACGCCGGGGTAGCTGAGCGACAACTTCAGGAGGCGGCGCGAGCGGCGGCCCGGACTCGGCTAACAGCGCGGATTCCGCGCTCGCCGCCGGGCGCCGCGAGGACCTCAGGCGAACAACGTCGCCAGATGGCCTTTGAGCCGGTCGAGCAGCTTCAGGAGCTGGACTTTCTCGTCGTGATCGAGGCCGGCGAACAGCTCGACGACCCATTGCTCGTGCGGACCCGCCATGCGGCTGAATTGCGCCTTGCCTTCCGGTGTAAGCCGCACCGTGAAGGAGCGGCGGTCGCGCGGATCGTCTTGCCGCACGACCAGCCCTTCCTCGACGAGCTTGTCGGTGAGGCCGGTCACGTTGCCGCCCGTGACCATCAGCCGGCGGGACAGCTCGCTCATCTTCAGCCCGTCCGGGTGGCGGTCCAGTTGCGCCATCAGGTCGAAGCGCGGCAGCGTCGAATCGAAGCTTTGCCGCAGCCGCGTGCGCAGCTGCGATTCCACGATGTTCGTGCAGGTCAGCATGCGCAGCCAGACGCGAAGCGCCTCGTGATCGCGACCCGTCGCCCGCGACTCGTGATCGAGCGTCTCGACGACGTTGCTTTCGCTGGAGTTATGCGCGTTTTCCATGAGATTCCGAATACCCGAAAATGCCGCAAGCGGCCCGTGACGCCTTATTTTAGCCCGCTTCGGGCAATTTTACTTTAATTCTGAATATATTCGGTCTCAATGAGATCTGCCAGGTGGGGGTTCGACAGGCGAAGGCCGACGCGGGGCCTCGGGAAGCCGCGGATGTCGGACATCGCTTTGCTCAGTCCGACCTAAGGCTCGGGGTCGCCGTCGGCCGGGTCCGTCGTAGCCGGTTTTTCAATCCGGAATCACGGCCGTGATCTCGATCTCGACTTTGGCCTCGTCCTCGACGAGCGCGGCGACCTGGACCGCGGTCATCGCGGGGAAGCTGCGCCCCATGATTTCGCGGTAGGCGATGCCGATCTCCTTCAGCCGCGCGACGTACTCCTTCTTGTCGACGAGGTACCAGGTCATGCGGGTGACGTGCTCCGGGCCGCCGCCGGCCGCCTTCACGACGTCGACCGCATTCCGGAGCGCCTGGTAGACCTGCTGCACGAGATCGTCGCTCTGGAAGTGGCAGTCGGCGTCCCAGCCGATCTGCCCGCCGACGTAAATCTGGCGGCCGCGCGCCTCGATCCCGTTCGAGTAACCGCGCGGGGTTGCCCAGCCCTCGGGCTGCAGAACCTTGTTCATCATTTTTCTGTCTCCGTGAGGAATTGACGTCGGACCGCTCTCCGGCGGCTTCAAATTCTCTGCGTGCATCATGCGGCGCCGGCCTCGCGTCCCCGCTGCCCGGCCTGCTTCAGCAGCTCGCGCGCGACGATGAGCTTCTGCACCTCGGTCGCGCCTTCGTAGATGCGCAGCGCGCGGATCTCGCGGTACAGCGACTCGACCTTGACGCCGACGCGCACGCCCTGCCCGCCGTGCATCTGCAGCGCGGCGTCGATGACGCGCTGCGCGTTCTCGGTCGCGGTCATCTTCGCCATTGCCGCCTCGCGCGTCGTCGGCTGCTTCTGCACGTCGCGCTTCCACGCGGCACGCGCGATCAGCAGCGCCGCGGCGTCGATGTCGGTCGCCATCTCGCCGAGCTTCGCCTGCGTGATCTGGAAGTCGGCGAGCGTGTGGCCGAACATCGCGCGGCCCCGCGCGTGCGCGAGCCCTTCGTCGAGCGCGCGGCGCGCGAAACCGGTCGCGGCCGCGGCGACCGACGCGCGGAAGATGTCGAGCGTGCGCATCGCGATCCTGAAGCCCTCGCCTCCGGCGCCGAGCCGGTTCGCGACCGGCACTCTCAGGTCGGTGAAGCGCAGCCGCGCGAGAGGATGCGGCGCGATCACTTCGAGCCGCTCGGCGACCTCGAAGCCCGGCATGTCGGGCGTCACGACGAAGGCCGACAGGCCGCGCGTCCCCGGCGCTTCACCGGTGCGCGCGAAGACGCAATACACGTCGGCGATGCCGCCGTTCGAGATCCACGTCTTCTCGCCGTTCAACACGTAATGGTCGCCGTCGAGCCGCGCGTCGCAGGCGAGCGCCGCCACGTCGGAACCCGCGTCGGGCTCGGTCAGCGCAAACGCCGCGATCCATTCGCCGGACGCGACTTTGGGCAGCACGCGCCGGCGGATTTCGTCGGAGCCCGCGAGCGTGATCGCGCCGGAGCCGAGCCCCTGCATCGCGAACGCGAAGTCCGCGAGGCCGTCGTGGTATGCGAGCGTCTCGCGCGCGATGCACAGCGAGCGCGAATCGAGCGCGGGCAGCGCGCCGCCGTACTCGGCGGGGACGCAGTAGCGCAGGAAGCCGGCGCGCCCGAGCGCCGCGACGAGCGTGCGGCACGCGGCGTCGGTGTCGTGGTGATCGACCGCCGGCAGCGCGGTCGCGGCCCAGTCGAAGATCGCGTCCGACAGCTGGCGATGTTCGGGACCGTAGAACGGCAGGTCGAGGCAGGAGCGGTCCATGATCGCAGCCTCAGTTGCCTTCGAACTTCGGCTTCTGCTTCGACGCGAACGCCTCGAACGCGCGCCGGAAGTCGCCGGTCATCATGCAGATCGCCTGGGCCTGGGCTTCAGACTCGATCATCTCCTCGATGCCCATCGCCCATTCCTGGTTCAGCATCGTCTTCGTCATCGTGTGCGCGAACCACGGGCCGTCGGCGAGCGTGCGGGCGAGCGCCTGGGCCTTGCCGAGCACTTCGGCCGGCGCGTGCAGCGCGCTGAAGAAGCCGCACGCGAGTCCTTCGTCGGCGCCCATCGCGCGGCCCGTCATCAGCAGGTCGGTCGCACGGCCCTGGCCGACGAGACGCGGCAGCAGGCCGCACGCGCCCATGTCGGCGCCGGCGAGGCCGACGCGCGTGAAGAGGTAGGCGGTCTTCGCTTCCGGCGTGCCGAGGCGGAAGTCCGACGCGAGCGCGACCATCGCGCCGGCGCCGGCGCAGATGCCGTCGATCGCGGCGATGATCGGTTGCGGCGCGCGGCGCATCGCCTTGACGAGGTCGCCGGTCATCCGCGTGAAGGCGACGAGCTCGGGCATCGTCATCTTGGTCAGCGGTTCGATGATCTCGAACACGTCGCCGCCCGAGCAGAAGTTGCCGCCCGCGCCCTGGATCACGACCGCGCGCACGTCGCTCGCGTACGCGAGGTCGCGGAACAGGTCGCGCAGCTCGGCGTAGGAATCGAAAGTCAGCGGGTTCTTCTTTTCCGCCCGGTTCAGGGTGATCGTCGCGACCCGCCCGTCGTCCGTGCATTCCCAGCGGAAGTGGCGCGCGGCGTAGTCCTTGAACGGGCGCTTGTGGTCCTGCATCGACAGTTCTGCCATCTCGAGTCTCCTGTTTGTTGTTGTCCGCTCAGCGGTGGCACCGCTGCGCGGCGAATTCAACGCTTGTTCTCAGCCGCACATCACTTCGCCGCCGGCGACCGGGATCGACTGGCCGTGGATCGCGTCGCTGCCCGGCAGGCACAGCCAGCCGACGGCGCGGGCGACGTCGTCGGGCTGCACGAGACGGCCTTGCGGGTTGGCCGTCGCGAGCGTCGCCTTCGCGTCGTCGCTGCTGCGCCCGGTCTTTGCGACGATGTTGTCGACGGCGCCTTCGATCAGCGGCGTGTCCGTGTAGCCCGGACACACCGCGTTGACGGTGATCCCCTGCTTCGCGACTTCGAGCGCGAGCGCGCGGGTGAAGCCGACGAGGCCGTGCTTGGCGGCGCAGTAAGCCGCGACGTACGCGTAGCCGGCGAGGCCCGCGGTGCTGGCGACGTTGACGATGCGTCCCCAGCGGGCCGCCTGCATTCCGGCGAGGACCGCGTGCGTGCAGTTATACGGGCCGGTGAGGTTCACCGTCAGCATCTCGTTCCACATCGCCGGATCGGTCTTGCCGAACGGCGCGCTCTTCGCGGCGCCCGCGTTGTTGACGAGGATCGCGACCGGCCCGCGCTCGGCGGTCGCGAGCTCGAACGCCGCGTGGACCGCAGCGTGGTCGGTCACGTCGGCGACCGCGATGCCGTGGCCGCGGCCCGCGAGCCGCTCGCGCGTCGCTTCGAGCGGCGCGGCGCGCCGGCCCACGAGCGTCAGCGTCGCCCCGAGCCGCGCCAGCTCGACCGCGATCGCTGCGCCGATGCCGCTGCCGGCGCCGGTCACCACAGCGTGGCGGCCGGCGAGCGGCGCGGCGGTGCTCTCTCTGTTGTTGTCGGAGGTGGCGTTCATGCGCTCATTTCCGCTTCGTTCGTTTTTTCGACTAGGGACGCCGGCTCACTTGCCCGGCGCCGTGTAGCTGCGCTTGAGGTTCGTTTCGTACTGGCTGCGGCCCGACACGTACTGCTTCGGCCACGCGAGGTCGCCGAATCCGATCTTCGCCGCCTCGTGCAGCGTCCAGGCCGGGTCCGCGAGATGCGGGCGCGCGACCGCGCACAGGTCGGAGCGGCCCGCGGCCACGATGCTGTTCGCGTGGTCGGCCTCGAAGATCGCGCCGACGGCCACCGTCGGAATGCCGACCTCGTTGCGGATACGGTCCGCGAACGGCGTCTGGAACATCCGGCCGTACACCGGCTGCTCGCCCTTCCACACCTGGCCCGACGAGCAGTCGATGATGTCGGCGCCGGCGTCCTTGAAGAGGCGCGCGATCTCGACCGCTTCGTCGGCGGTGTTGCCGCCTGGGAACCAGTCGTGGCACGACAGGCGCACCGACATCGGGCGGTCGGCCGGCCACACCGAGCGCATCGCGCGGAACACTTCGAGCGGATAGCGGGTGCGCCTCGCGACGTCGCCGCCGTACTCGTCCTTGCGCCGGTTCGTCAGCGGCGACAGGAAGCTCGACAGCAGATAACCGTGCGCGCAGTGCAGTTCGAGGATGTCGAAGCCGGCTTCGGCCGCCATCTTCGTCGCGCGGACGAAGTCGTCGCGCACGCGGTCCATGTCGTCGCGCGTGATCTCGCGCGGCACTTGCGAGTGCGGCAGGTAGGGCAGCGGCGACGCCGAGATCAGGTCCCACGCGCCGGATTCGAGCGGCTGGTCGATCCCTTCCCATGCCCGCTTCGTCGCGCCCTTGCGGCCGGCGTGGCCGAGCTGGATGCCCAGCTTCGCCGTCGAGTTCGCATGGACGAAATCGACGATGCGGCCCCACGCATTGACGTGCTCGGGCTTGTACATGCCGGCGCATCCCGGGGTGATGCGCGCGTCGGCCGACACGCAGGTCATCTCCGTGTAGAGCAGCCCCGCGCCACCCAGTGCGCGCGAGCCGAAATGCACGAGGTGGAAGTCGTTGGCGACACCGTCGTCGGCCGAATACATCGCCATCGGCGACATCATGATGCGGTTCGGGACGGTCAGGCCGCGCAGCTTGAACGGCGTGAACATCGGCGGCGGTGGCACCTCGTCGTCCTTGACCGGCACGCCGGCCTTGCGGGCGAACCAGCGCTCGTAGCCTTCGAGCCACTTCGCGTCGCGCAGCCGCAGGTTCTCGTGCGAGATGCGCTGCGAGCGCGTCAGCATCGAGTACATGAACTGCTCCGGTTCGAGCGTATCGCAGTAGCGCGCATCGCAGACCTCGAACCATTCCATCGCGTTCCACGCTGCGTTCTGCAGTCGCAGGACGTCGATGTTGCGCACTTCCTGGTAACGCGCGAGCACCGCCGGGATCTGCTCGCGCGAGTCACCCTGCTCCTTGAACAACCGCGTCAGTTCGATCGCGTCCTCGAGCGCGAGCTTCGTGCCCGAGCCGATCGCGAAGTGCGCGGTGTGCACCGCGTCGCCCATCAGCACGACGTGGCTGCGGCCGTTGTAGTGATGCCACTGCTCGCACTTGACGCGCTGGAAGTTCAGCCACGCCGAGCCGCGCAGGTGGCGTGCGTTCGTCATCAGCCGATGGCCGTCGAGGTACTTGCCGAAGAGCTTTTCGCAGAATTCGATCGACTGTTCCTGGTCCGCGCGATCGAGCCCGTGCGCGAGCCACACGTGCTCGGGACACTCGACGATGAAGGTCGTCGTGTTGTCGTCGAACTTGTAGACGTGGGCCTGAAACCAGCCGTGCTCGGTCTTCTCGAACAAGAACGTGAAGGCGTCGAAGAGCTTGTTCGTGCCGAGCCAGATGTAGCGGTTCGGGCGTGTGACGATGTCGGGCTTGAAGACTTCGGCGTATTTCGTGCGGATACGCGAGTTGATGCCGTCGGACGCGATGATCAGGTCGGCGTCGGGGAATTCGCTGTCGGATTCGACGTCACGGTCGAACACCAACTCGACGCCGAGCTCCTCGCAGCGCGCCTGCAGGATGTTCAGCATCATCTTGCGGCCGATGCCGACGAAGCCGTGGCCGCCGCTGCGGATCGTCTTGCCGTCGAAATGCAGCTCGATGTCGTCCCAATGGTTGAACGCGACCTGGATCGCATCCGCGGTCTCCGGGTCCCATTCGCGCATGTTGTCCATCGTCGCATCCGAGAACACGACGCCCCAGCCGAACGTGTCGTACGGGCGGTTGCGCTCGATCACCCGGACCTCGTGCGCCGGGTTCAGTTTCTTCATCAGGATCGCGAAATACAGGCCCGCGGGGCCGCCGCCGATACATACGATGCGCATTTCAGGTCTCCTCTGGGTGAGCGCTCCGACGCGTGGCCGGAGCGGCGTTCTTCTTTAGCGTCGAATATTTCACACTTAAACTATTAAGTCAAACGTCGACCGCGGGACACCGCTGCTGCGGTGGAGGGCGACTCGTGGTGACGGGTGTATTAACTCACTCGGGCGGGCACTTTAACCCCCCCATCCGGGGGAGGCGGGAGTCTCGGCGGAACGCAGGCGATCGAACCGCGGCTGCTTTCCTGCCCGACGTGCGGGCAGAAAGAAAATCCGTGACCAGATATTTTAGGCTTGATATATTTTTCCGAGCGACCACTTCTGGAGACCTCACATGGCTTTGCAGCAGGCGACGCTCGATCCGGCGGTTCCATTCCGGTCGCCCACCCGGCGCGGCTATCACTGGCTGATGAGCGCGTGCGGCGGAGCAGCCGCAGCACTATTCGGGGGCATGGCGCTACTGGTTTGCGCCGACGTGCTGATGCGCAACCTCGGCCTCGGCTCCATCGCGTGGAGCGTGGAAGCGACCGAGTACATCCTGATGATCGCCACGTTCGTCGCGGCGCCGTGGCTGCTGTACCTCGGCGACCACATCCGCGTCGACGTCGTCGTCCGCGCACTGCCGGCGCTGCTGCGGCGGCGCGTCGGACTCGCATCCGACCTCGCGTGCTTCGCAGTCTGCGCGGTACTCGCGTGGCAGTCGGTGGCCGTCGCGGTGGACGCCGCCGAGCAAGGCAGCCTCGTCTTCAAAGTGCTCATATTCCCCGAATGGTGGCTGAACCTGCCGATGGCGTTCTCGTGCGCGCTGCTCGCGGTCGAATTCGCGCGCCGCGCCACGACCGCGTCGTCGCGGAAGGAGTGCTGAGATGGAATGGTATTCCGCACTCGCGCTGATGCTCGGGCTGATGTTCGGGCTGATGGCGCTCGGCCTCCCGGTCGCGTTCACGTTCCTCGGCGTCAATCTCGTCGGCGCCTGGGTGTTCCTCGGCGGCGAAGCGGGCCTCGCGCAGCTCGTGCGCAACTCGGTCGGCTCGGTGACGAGCTTCTCGCTGACGCCGATCCCGCTGTTCGTGCTGATGGGCGAAGTGCTGTTCCACACCGGGCTCGCGTTCCGCGCGATCGAGGCGATCGAGCGGCTGATCGCGCGGCTTCCCGGGCGGCTGTCGGTCGTGTCGGTGCTCGGCGGCACGACGTTCGCGGCGCTCTCGGGCTCGACGATCGCGAACACCGCGATGATGGGCGGCGTGATGCTGCCGGAGATGCTCAAACGCGGCTATCACCCGACGCTCGCGATGGGACCGATCATGGCGGTCGGCGGCATCGCGATGCTGATCCCGCCGTCGGCGCTCGCGGTGATGCTCGGCAGCCTCGCCGGCATCTCGATCGCGCAGCTGCTGATCGGCGGCATCCTGCCCGGCCTCGTGATGGCGGGCTGCTTCCTCGCGTACGTGATGATCCGCTGCCGCATCGACCCGCAACTCGCCCCGATCGACGACGCGCCGCACGAGCCCGACGCGTGGACGCGCTGGAAGCCGTTCCTGCGCGACGTCGTGCCGCTGTTCTCGATCTTCGCCGCGGTCGTTGGCAGCATGCTCGCAGGTTGGGCGTCGCCGACCGAATCGGCGGCGATCGGCGCCGTCGCGTCGGTGATCGCGACCGCGTGCTATCGCGCGCTGACTTTCGCCGCGCTGAAGAAGTCGCTCGTCGAGACCGCGCGCGTCTCGGTCGTGATCCTGTTCGTGCTCGTCGCGTCGACGACCTTCGCGCAGATCCTGAGTTTCTCGGGTGCGACGAGCGGCGCGCTCGGCCTGATCAACGCGCTCGAGCTGTCGCCGCTGATGCTCGTCCTCGGCATGCTCGCGATCCTGCTCGTGCTCGGCTGCGTCATCGACCAGATCAGCATGATGATGATCACGCTGCCGTTCTTCATGCCGCTCGCGAACGCCGCCGGCATCGACCCCGTGTGGCTCGGCGTGCTGATGCTCGTCGCGATGGAGCTCGGCCTGCTGACGCCGCCGTTCGGACTGCTCTTGATGGTCATGCAGTCGGTCGCGCCGCCGCCGATCCAGCTGCGGCAGATCTACGCCGCGGCCGCGCCGTTCGTGCTGATCGAGATCGCCGTACTTGGCCTGATCGTCGCGCTGCCGTGGCTCGCCGTCGGCCTGCCGCGGCTGATGGAATAGTTTCGCGTTTCACCCCCGCAGCACATAACGAGATGGAGAACGAGGAGATGAAGATCCGCCCCCGCAAGCTCGCCGTCGCGGCGCTGATCGCGCTGATCGGCTCCGGCGCGAACGCGGCCGAAATCACGCTGAAGGCCGTCAGCGCGTTCGGCCACGACACTTTCTTCAACCAGCGCTTCAAGACCTTCGTCGACAAGGTCAATGCCGAAGGCAAAGGGATCATGAAGATCCAGGTCGTCGGCGGACCCGAAGCGATCCCGCCGCTCGAAGTCGGCAACGCGCTGCGCACCGGCGTCGTCGATTTCGCGAACACGACCGGTGTGTTCCACGCGAACCTGGTCCCCGAAGCGATCGCCGGTTCGCTCGCCGAGAAGCCGATGGCCGAGCTGCGCGCAAACGGCGGTCATGCGCTGCTCGACCGCATCCATCGCGACAAGGCGAACATGGTGTGGCTCGCGCGCGTGTCCGACGGACTGCAGTACCACATCTACACGAACAAGAAGGTCGACGGCGGCAACTTCGCCGGCATGAAGCTGCGCAGCGTGCCGGTGTACCGCGCGTTCTTCCAGTCGCTCGGCGCGACCCCGCTGCAAGTGCCGCCCGGTGAAGTGTTCACCGCGCTCGAACGCGGCGTCGTCGACGGCTACGGCTGGCCTTCGGTCGGCATCTTCGACCTCGGCTGGCAGGAGAAGACGAAGTACCGCGTCGAGCCGGGTTTCTACAACGTCGAAGTCGGCTTCTACATGAACCAGAACACCTGGAAGAAGCTCGACGACGCGCAGCGCGCGTTCCTCGACAAGCAGATCGCGTGGATCGAGTCCGAGAACGTCAAGGACCTGAAAGCGGCCGAGGCCGAGAAAGCGCGCCAGGCCGGCGCGAAAATCGAAAGCATCGCGGTGCCGACAGCCCAGGCCGACGCGTTTCGCGCCCGCGCGTACGACGCCGGCTGGAAAGGCATCGAGCAGGCAAGCCCGCAGCACGTCGCGAAGCTGCGCGAGCTGTTCGGCAACGGCCGCTGAAAGCGGCGTCCGGCGGGCCTCTCGACGGCCCGCCGGCACTACTCGCGGTCACCGGGTGCCGACGGCGGGTGCAGCGCGAGCAATTCGCGCAGCATCGCGAGCAGCATCCGTGCGTTGTCGGCACCGAAGGGTCCGAGCACCGCTTGCTGATGCCGCAGCGCACGCTCGCACAGCATCGAGGCGAGGCGGCGCCCCTTCGGCGTCGTGCGGACGACCGTCTGGCGCCGGTCCGAGCGCACCCGCGTCCGTTCGACCAGCCCGTCGGTTTCCATGCGCTGCACGACCTTGCTCAGCGTCGGCTGCTTCGTCAGCGCGAGCAGGCTCAGCGCACTGATGCTTTCTCCGTCGCTGCCGGCGAGACTCGCGAGCACGCGCCACTCCGTCACCGATAGGCCCGCCGCGGTCACCTCGCGATGGAACTCGCGGGAGATCCCGCTGCTCGCCTGCGCGAGCAGATACGCGAGATAGCCGTCGATGAAACGATGAGGCTCCGGCACCCCGTCGGCGTGCGCCTCGCCGTCCGACATCGGTCGCGCTCCGCCGACGATCTGCTCCATGGTCAGCGGTGAAGCGTCGTGGAAGGGCTCTCGCCGAAAGCGCGCTTGTAGTCGACGGTGAAATGGCCGAGATGGCTGAACCCCCACCGCATCGCGATGTTGGTCACGGTCGCGGCGTCGGGCGCGGCCTTCAGCAGCTCGTCGCGCACCCGCTTCAGCCGCACGTCCTTGAGGTACTGCATCGGCGTCGTGTTGCGGTACTTGCGGAAGCCGGAGAACAGCGAGCGCGTGCTGACGCCGGCGTGCTCCGACAGATCGCCGATGGTCAGCGGCTCGTGCGCCTTCTCGTCGATCAGCCTTTCGACGCGCTTGACGAAGTGCGGCGCGACCGACGGGCCCTCGTCCTCGAGGCGCGCCGAGTAATTGTGCGGCTGCGCGAGCAGCAAGGTCGCGATGACCATCTGTTCGATCTGCGCGGAGAACAGCGGCGAGTCGAGGATCGTGTCTTCGTCGGCGCGCTCGTGGCCGACTTCGTCGCAGAGCCAGTTCATCAGCCGCACCCAGGACAGGCTGCGCGGGTCGGTCAGCGACATCTGCGGGCGGAATTCGACCGGCTGGCGCAGGTCACCGCCGAGGTGCTGGCGGCAGTGCCGCTCAAGCGTATCGCGATCGATCCGGATGAACAGTTTCTCGGTGTCGACCCCGTGCCGCATGCTCAGGGGCAGCGTCGGGCTCAGCACCGACGCGACGTCGGGCGTGGAGTTGACCGTCTGTCCCCCATGCTCGATGACTTCCGAGCCGCAGATCGGCATCTGGATCAGCGCAAAGCTCTCCAGCCGGCCCGGCTCGATCGCGACGCTCGCGCCGTACCGCATACGGCCGACGCCAATGCCGCGGATCTTGCGGTAATACATCTCGGCACCGATCTGGCGGCGCTCGCCGACGACCTGCAGCCGGTGCGAACAGAACACGCGCGAGACACGATCGCGCGCCTCGTCGAGATCCGAAGTCCGAAATAAAAGGGAATTGGCGAGTACGGGGCCAGACGCACCGGCTCCGAAACGATGTTGTGTCTCCACGACGCTCCTCCGGGATATCCTGCCTCGAAGCAGGTTTTTTATGTCTAAACAAATTATGCTTAAAACACCGTGCTTGTCACCCTCTTGCAAACTTTTTTTCTCGCAGCGCCTCACGCACTGCTCGCCCACCGCTCGACACGCCCGCGGGACTTGCCCTCGCCATGCGCCCCATTGGGAATCCAGCAGGAACGTGCAGCGCACGGATAGGCGCTTCATTACGTGGATAGGCGATCCGCGCTGCGGCCTCTACTCTGCTCCCACCGGCGTACGACGGGGAAAGCAAATGAAAGTGTTCGGATTTGCCGGGTCGGGCAGCGCGGAACAGGCGACGCTGATCGAGCGGGTCATTCCACGCCTCGTCGATGGCGGCCTGCGCGTGTCGCTCATTCGACACACCGAACACGACGTCCACCTTGCCCAACCGGAGAACGATTCTTGGGGCGGCGGCAGGGCCGGATGCGGCGAGGTGCTCGTTTCGTCGCGCAAGCGCGTGGCGCTGATGCGCGAGCTGCGCGACACGCGCGAACCCGACCTCGACGGCCTCGTCGGAATGCTCGCGCCGTGCGACCTGGTGCTCGTCGAAGGCTACCGGCACGCGCCGCTCCCCAAGATGGAAGTGCGGCGGTCCGCGCGTCCCGGGCCGGCGCAGCACCTGACCGATCCGTGGGTCGTCGCGGTCGCGAGCGATCGTGACGAGGACACGCACTTGCGCACCTTCGGTCTCGACGATTACGAGGCGATCGCCGGTTTCATCTGCCGCTACCTCGCGCTCCCGCGAGCCCGGCGCCGTCGCCCCGGCCGAGCACGGGAAAAAAGCGGCGGGAATACGGGGACCGGCGTATAGCGGCCCCGTCGCGAAATCGCAGGGGCGAACATACGGGACGAGCCGGCACGGCGACCGAGCGAGGCTCACCCGGCGTCGCGCGGCCCGCGCGATGGCCCACTTCATCCGCCGGACGATCGCGGCCTGAGGAATCGGAGACACAGTCACGTTCCGGCTCAGCTTCGAACCGCCTCGCCTTGCCGGACGCCGTCGCGCAGCCGGTTCTTGTCGATCTTCCCGACCGCGGTCTTCGGCAGCTCCTCGACGATCGAAATCTGCGCCGGAATCTTGTATTTCGCGAGATTCGCGCGACAGTGCTCGGTCAGCTCATCCGCGCTCGCCGCGTCGCCCGGCCGCAGCGCGACGAAGGCGCGGACGAGTTCGCCGCGGTACGCGTCGGGCACCGCGACGACCGCCGCTTCGCGCACCGCAGGGTGCAGGTACAGCACTTCCTCGATCTCGCGCGGGAACACGTTGAAGCCGGAGACTTTCGCCATCTCCTTCTTGCGGTCGCGGATGTAGAGGTAGCCGTCCGCGTCGAACTCGCCGACGTCGCCGGTATAGAGCCAGCCGTCGCGGATCGTCGCGGCGGTCTCGTCGGGCAGGTTGCGGTAGCCCGACATGATCTGCGGACCGCGGACGCGGATTTCGCCTTTTTCGCCGACTTCGAGCGGGCGCGCGCCGCGTTCGAGGTCGACGATCTCGATCTCGGTGTATGGCAGCGGGCGCCCGACCGACCCCGACTTGCGCACGCCGTCGAGCGGATTGAACGTCAGCACCGGTCCGGTTTCCGACTGGCCGTACCCTTCGAGCACCGGGGCGCCGGTCGCGCTTTCCCAGCGCCGCAGCAGTTCCTCGGGCAGCGCGGCGGAGCCGGAATACGACAGGTACAGGTCGGAGAAGTCGGCACTGCCGAAGCGCGGGTGCGCGAGCAGGCTCGTGAACAGCGTCGGACTGCCGGCGATGATCGTGACCCGCTCGCGCGCGAGGAGGTCGAACACCGCGTCCGGCGTGTAGCGCGGCACGATCACGAGTGTGCCGCCGGCGTAGGCCATGTTGTGCAGGCACATCGCGACCGCGTAGATGTGGAATAGCGGCATCACGCACAGCAGCCGCTCGCAGTCCTTTCGCGTCGGCAGCAGCGCCTCGCGCTGGCTGACGTTGGTCGCGATCGCGCGGTGGCTCAGGTTCACGCCCTTCGCGCGGCCGGTCGTGCCGCCGGTGTACTGCAGCGTCGCGAGGTCGTCGCCGCCCGGTAGCGGCTGCGGCAGCTCGCGGTCGGCGGCGTCGCGCCACGCGGTCAGTCGCCGAGCGCCCGGTCCGATGCAGATGCGGTGCGGAATGCGCAGCGCGTCGAGGATCGGCTCGACGACGTCGCGCCTGTCCTGGTCGTAGATCACGACATGCAGGTCGGCGTCCTCGAAAAGCGCGCGCAGCTCGCGTGCGGTGTACGCCGGGTTGAACGGCGCCGCCTGCGCGAGTGCGGCATGCGCGCCGAACATCGCGACGCAGATGTCCGCCGAGTTGCCGAGGACGATGCCGACGCGTTGCCGCGCGGCGCCGAGCGCGACGAGTTCGTGCGCGAGCCCCGCGACGCAGCGAAGGTATTCCCGGTAGGTCAGCCGTTCGTCACCGCAGACGATCGCGTCCTGGTGGGGGACGCGCTCGGCCGCGTGGACCAGCATATGCACGACGCTCGGATACACCGTGGGCAGCTTGGACATTTCTCCTCCTCGGGCAACGCCGCCAGGGGGTGCGGCACGGCGACGCGAGCACACTATGCAGCAAGCAATTCGCCGGGTTCCTTCCCCTCCGGGGAGGACGAAATGGCTTCCAAGCGGAGCGTGCGCCATTCTCTCGAAACACATCCGCACCCGGGCCCCCCTCGACGGGGAGGCCGGCACCAGGGTGCGGCGCGGGCGTTGTCCGGACGGCGCGCCAGCCCGTCCGGACAACGCTCCGGCGCGATACCCGCTCAAATCCGGCAGCCCACCCGGTAGCCGGCGTGGATCGCGTCATAGACCTTCGCGGTCCGCACGCAGTCGCCGGCCTCGTACACGTCGATTCCGCCGGCGGCCCGTAACGCCTCCGCGAGACCGTCGCGATTCGGACCGTAGCCGAGCGCGGTGACGACCGAATCGGCGTTGAAATGGCGCGGCTTGCCGTGGCGGTCCGCGGCGGTGACGCGCCCGCCGGTGATCTCGGTGACCTGGAGGCCGGTGACGATCTCGACGCCGGCCGCGGCGAGCATCTCGCTGTACGAGATCTTGTCGGTGCTCGTGCAGTCGCGCGCCATCAGCTCGTCGCGCCGGTGCAGGATCGTCACGTCGCGGCCGCCCTGCCGCAGATGCAGCGCGACCTCGACCGCCGTCTCGCCGCCGCCGAGCACGATCACGCGCTGCCCGGGCGTCGCGCCGCCGTTGAAGACGTCGATCGCGTCCATCACGCACGGCCCGTCGATGCCCGGGATCGGCGGCGCCGACGCCTGCCCGCCGGTCGCGACGACCGCGGCGTCGAACTTCCCGGCGATGTCCGCGGCCTCGGCGCGGCGCGGCACGACTTCGACGCCGAGCTTCGTCATCTGCGTCGCGAGATAGTCGTTGAGGAAACGCAGATCGGACTTGAACTCGGCGACCGAGCCTTCGAACAGCACCCCGCCGAGGCTGCGCTGCTCGAACAACGTCACGCGATGGCCGCGCAGCGCGGCGACGCGCGCCGCCTCCATCCCGGCGGCGCCGCCGCCGACGACGGCGACCTTTTTCGCTTGCGGCGCCGGCGTCACTTTCAGGTCGCCCTCGCGCCCGATTTCCGGATTGACCGAACAGCCGACCGCACGGAAGCGGAAAAAAGTGCGGTCGAGGCAGCCGTCGTTGCAGCGGATGCACGGCCGGATGTCCTCCTGCCGGCCTTCGCGCGCCTTGTTCGACCATTCCGGGTCCGCCCACAGCGGGCGGCCGAGCGAGATGAAGTCGCCCTTGCCCGTCGCGAGGATCTCCTCGGCGAAGTCCGGCAGCGTGATCGAGCCCGACGCGATGACCGGGACGCCGACCGCGCCGCGCACGGCCTCGGCCGCCCAGACGTTGTGCAGCCGCGGCACCGACATCGGGCTGACCTGGTGGATCATCTGGTGGTGGTCGCCGCCCGAGACGTGGATCGCGTCGATGCCGAGCGATTCGGCGATCTTCGCGACCTCGATCGTCTCGTCGACACCGAAGCCATCGGGCTCGTAGTCGGTGCCGCTCAGCCGCAATGTCAGCGGGAAGTCGCGGCCGATCTTCGCGCGCGCGTTACGGATGATCTCGACGAGCAGGCGCGTGCGGTTCTCGAACGAGCCGCCGTAGCGGTCGGTGCGCTTGTTCGTGTGCGGGGACAGGAAGTTCGTGATCAGGTAGCCGTGTGCACCGTGGATCTCGACGAGGTCGAAGCCGGCCGCGACCGCGCGGCGCGCCGCGTCGCCGAACGCCTCGACGATCTGCGCGATCTCGTCGATCGACAGTTGCTCGGGAATCGCCTTGTCGCCGCTGCGCGCCTTCAGCGCGAGCCACGGCACGGCGGACGCGGACTTGATCGGCGGCGTGCCGAGGAATTTCTGCCGCCCGCAATGCTCGATCTGGATGCCGGCACGCGCGCCCTGGTCCTTGATCGTCTCCGCGAGCAGCGTCAGGCCCGAGATGTGCTCGTCGCTGCTGATGCCGAGCTGGCAGTGCGCCGACTTGGCTGCAATGTCGTCGACGTACGCGTATTCCGCGATGATCAGCCCGGTGCCGCCTTTCGCGACCTCGCGGTAGTGGCGGATCAGCCGCTCCGACACCGAGCCGTCGATGTTGCTCATGCCGGTCGACGTCGGCGCCTTGATGATGCGATTGGGCAGGTCGAGGTTACCGATCCGGCCCGGGGCAAACAGCTTCGGATATCTCATCTCCGTGAACCTCCTCGTGGTGACGCGTCTGGTCTTTGTCTTTGTGATCGCGTGGTTCGGGGCGCGCCGCTCGCGCGGGGCGCGGGTCGTTTCATCTGGCGCCGGCGAGCGTCTCGGCGGCAAGCGTGTCGAGGCAGGCCGCGCCGACGAGCGCACGGCGCTGCAGCGTGAGCGCTTCGGGCAGCAGGTAGTCGGCGTAAAACCGGGCAAGCCCGCGCTTCGCCTCGTGTGCGGGCCTATCGTCCGTCGCCACCGCCGCCATCCGCAGCCACATCCAGCCCCCGGCGACGAGGCCGACCAGCGCGAGATAGGCGCTCGCGCCGGCCTCCGCATCGCGGCTCGCGGCTGACGGCGCGATGGCGTCGGTGCAGGCGTCGAGCCGCGACAGGCCGTCCGCGACCGCGTCGCGGATTTCCCGAAGTTCGGGGCGGCTCGCGAAACGGTCGAGGTCGGCGCGGATGCGCGCGGCGAAAAGGCGATAACGCTTGCCGCTGTCCTGCGGCAGCTTGCGCGTCACGAGGTCGAGCGCCTGGATGCCGTTCGCGCCCTCGTAGATCGACATCACGCGGCTGTCGCGCACGTACTGCTCGACGCCGGCGTCGGCGACGTAGCCGAGGCCGCCGAACACCTGCACCGCGAGGTTCGCGACTTCGAAGCCGGCGTCCGACCCGCAGGCCTTGCACACGGGCAACAGCCACTCGGCGAGCGCGAGCGCATCCGCGCGCTGCGCCTCGGGCCCGGCATGCGCGAGGTCGAGCTGCAGCGCGGCTTCGAGCACGAGCGCGCGCATCGCCTCGGTGCGCGCGCGCATCACGTGCAGCATCCGCCGCACGTCGGCGTGCTCGACGAGCGCGACAGGCGGCGCGTCCGCGCGCCCGCCCTGCGGTCGCTCGAGCGCATAGCGGAGCGCCTTCGCCGTCGCCGCGCCGGCGACCGCGACGCCCTGCATCGCGACTTCGAGCCGCATCGTGTTCACCATCGTGAACATCGCCTTCAACCCGGCGTTCTCCTGCCCGACGAGTTCGCCGCGCGCGCCGTCGAAGTTCACGACGCAGGTCGGTGAAGCGCGCAGGCCCATCTTGTGCTCGACGCGCGTGACCTCGACGTTGTTGTCCGCGCCGAGCGTCCCGTCCTCCCGCAGCTCGCAGCGCGGCACGACGAAGAGGCTCAGCCCGCGCGTCCCGGCCGGTGCACACGGGATGCGCGCGAGCACCATGTGGATGATCTGCTCGGTGAAGTCCTGATCGCCGTACGTGATGAAGATCTTCGTGCCGGTCAGCCGGTAGCTGCCATCGGCCTGCCGCTCGGCGCGCGTCGCGATGCGGCCGACGTCGGAGCCCGCCTGCGCCTCGGAGATGCAGATCGTCGCCCCCCACTTGCCGGCGGCGAGCGACGGCGCGATCGCGTCGACGAGCGTCTTGGGCGCATGCGCGAGCAGCAGCCGCGTCGCCGCGCGCTCCATCAGCGGGAGCATGCCGAACGCGACGCACGCGCCGTTGACCATCTCGGCGCATGCGGCCTGCAGCGTCAGCGGCAAGGACTGGCCGCCGAATTCCTGCGGCATGTCGAGGCCGGGCCAGCCAGCTTCTACGTAGCGCCAGTACGCATCGCGAAAGCCGCGTGGCGTGACGACGCGGCTGTTCTCGAGGCGACTGCCCTCCTCGTCGCCGGACGCGTTGACCGGCGCGAGGACGCCGGCCGCAAAACGCGCCGACTCGGCGAGCACCGCGTCGGCAAGCTCCTTGTCGGCGTGCGCGAACGCGGGCAGCGCGAAGAGCCGGCGGTAGTGGAGCACGTCGTCGAGGACGAAGCGCAGGTCGTCGAGCGGCGGGGTGTAGGAATCGTTCATCGGAATTCCTCTGGATCGAAGTGGATCTACGCGATCTCGCCGGGGACGGCGAGGATGCGGCGCAGTTCGCGTTTGAGGATCTTGCCGCTCGGGTTCTTCGGCAGCTCGTCGAGGAAGGCGACGTTCCGCGGCTTCTTGTAGCCCGCGAGCGACGCCTTGCAGTGCGCGATGAGTTCGTCGGCCGTCGCGCTCATGCCCGGGCGCAGCACGACCGCCGCGCTCACCGCCTCGCCCCAGGCCTCGTCGGGCAGGCCGATGACCGCCGCTTCGAGCACCGCGGGATGCTCGTACAGCACGCTCTCGACTTCCTTCGAGTAGATGTTGACGCCGCCGCTGATGACCATGTCCTTGACGCGGTCGACGACGAAGAGATAGCGGTCCTCGTCGAGATAGCCGAGATCCCCGGTGTGGAACCAGCCGTCGCGGATCGCCTTTTCGGTCTCCAGCGGCATGTTCCAGTAGCCGCGGATCACCGACGCGCTGCGCACCAGCACTTCGCCCACTTCACCGGTCGCGCAGTCGCGGCCGTCGCCATCGACGATGCGCACCTCCGCGTCGACCGCCTCCCGCCCCGCGGAGGCGAGCCGCCTGCGCTGCTTCTCGTCGCCGTCGACGACGTGGTCTGACGCGACGAGGAAGGTCGCTTCGAGCGTTTCGGTGAGCCCGTAGCCCTGCGTGAAGCCGCAGCGCAGGTGTTCGAGCGCGCGGCGCAGCACCGTCGGCGGCATCGGCCCCCCCCCATAGAAGACGCAGCGCAGGCTCGACAGGTCGGCGTCCGCGAGCCGCGGATTCTCGAGGATCGCGTTGATCATCGTCGGCACCAGCAGCGCGACGCTCGCGCGGTGGCAGCCGACCGCGTCGAGCCAGCGCGCCGGCACGAACGACGGCAGGATCACCTGCGTGCAGCCGAGCATCATGTAGGTGACCGCCATGAACACCGCGCCCATGTGGTACAGCGGCGTCGCGACGAGGTTCACGTCGTCGTGGCGGCTGCTATCGGCGACGAACTGGTTGAACGCGTTCGCGCTGAGGTTGCGATGCGAAACCATCGCGCCCTTCGGCAGCCCGGTCGTGCCGCTGGTGTAGAAGATCGCGAAGGTGTCGTCTTCGTCGCCCGCGCTCGCGAACGGCTCGGGCGCCGCCGCGGCGACGACGTCCGCATAGGCTTCGGCACCGGGGAGCGTCGCGTCGCCGACGATCCAGCGCCGCGTCGTCAGCTCCGGCAGCAGCCCGGCGACGTCGCTCGCCTTGTCCGCGAACAGGGAACCGACGACGAAGAGCGCCGGCGTCGCATGGCCGAGCAATTGCGCAAGCTCGCCGGGCGTCAGACGGTAATTGACCGGCACCGCGACCAGGCCGGCGCGCGCAACGCCGAAATACAGCTCGATGAATTCCGCGCAATTGCCGAGCAGCACTGCGACGCGGTCGCCGCGAGCGAGCCCGCGCGCGCGCAGCGCGTTGGCGACGCGATCGACGCGGCCGTCGAGCTCGCGCCAGCTGCAGCTGCGGTCGTCGATCACGAGCGCGGGCTTGTCAGGGTAGCGCAGCGCGTTGCGCCGGACGATGCGGTCGAGCGTCATGGCCGCGCCTCCTGCCGCATGCGCGGCTTCTTGTAGATCATCGTCACGCACGGCTCGTCGACCGGCCGCCCGTCGGCGTCGAACTGCCGGCCGAAGCGCGACTCGAACACGTCCCAGCCCCACTCGCGCGGCAGGATGTCCATCCACAGCGGCGTGTGCACGCAGTACGCCGACAGCGGCCGCTCGAAAGTCCAGTCCGCGCGCTGCTCGATCACCGCAATGTCGATCGGATGGCGGCGGGAGTCTTCGTTCTTGCCGTCGCGCATCAGCATTCCGCCGCTCGCGCAGTAATGGAGGACGAAAGTCGTCTTCTCGTCGTCCTCGGTCACGTCGAAGCGGTGGCCGTGCGCGCGCAGGAAGCCGGCATAGACCTGCACCAGCAGCGCCGTGTCGCCGGTTTCCCGGATCTGCATCAGCAGCGGCTTCCACAGCCGCTCGCCGATGAAGCGCCAGACGTCCTCGACCGCCTGCTCGCCTAAGCGGTCGCGGATGAAGGTCGCGAAGAGCCCCGACATCTCGACGTAGAGGTCGTGCAGCGGACGCCATTCGTCGCCGACGGCGGCGAGAAGGCGCAAGGCTTCGGCCTTGTCGCCGCTCTCGATCGCCGCGGCGCAGCGTTCCGCCGCCGTCACCGCCAGATCAGGAAGCTGGCGGGAGGTGTTTTCCGCGACGGCGGCGCTCATGCCGGCTCCGCGAGCGAGCCGGCGACGCGACGGGCCACTTCGGCCGACAGCGTGCCGGCCGGAATGACTTCGGCGACGCCCATCTCCCGCAGCGCGCGCGCGTCCTCGTCGGGGATGATGCCGCCGCAAATAACGGGGACGGCGAGCCCCGAGCGGCGCATCTCGTCGAGCAGCCGCCGCACCTGGGTCATGTGCTGCCCGGACAGGAAGCTGATGCCGATCGCGTCGACGTCCTCCTCGGTCGCGACCTTGATCACCTGGCGCGCGTCGTTGTGCAGGCCGAGATACACGACCTCGTAGCCCGCATCGCGCAGGATCTGCGCGACCGTGACGATCCCCGTGTCGTGGCAGTCGAGTCCCATCTTCGCCAGCAGAATGCGCTTTTGCGTGCTCATGACCTCTCCCTCCTAGCGGAACGCCCAGTTCTGGGCTTTGCGCATCGCTTCATGGCATTCGCCCATCGTCGCCTTGTTCTTCAGCGCGTTCATCAGGACCGGCACCATGTTGTCGCCGTCCTTCCACGCCAGCTCGATGCGGGCCATCGCCTCCGCCCACTTGCCGGCGTCGCGGCCGGCGCGGTACTCGCGCAGATACTCGGCGCGCCGCGCGCCCCAGACGTCGGCCTTGATCTTGTGGATCTGCAGCGGCGTCTCGTCCTCGGGCGCGATCGTGAAGCGATTCACCCCGACCAGCGTCCGACATCCGCTGTCGAGATCGGCCTGGTTCTTGATGCGCACGCCGTTGATCTGCTGCTCCAGCCAGCCTTCGCGGATGCAGTCGATCATGCCGCCGCGCCGGTCGATGTCGTCGAGCCGCGCGCGGATCTCGGCTTCCATCCGGTTCGTCAGCGACTCGACGTACCACGAGCCACCGAGCGGATCGATCGTCTTCGTGATGCCGCTTTCGTACGCGATCACCTGCTGCGTGCGCAGCGCGATGCGCGACGACTCCTCGGTCGGCAGGCCGTGCGCCTCGTCGTACGAACAGAGGTGGATCGACTGCGCGCCGCCGAACACCGCGGCCATCGCCTCGACGCTCGCGCGGATGATGTTCACCTGCGGTTGCTGCCGCGTCAGCGTGTTGCCCGCCGACTGGACCGAAAAGCGCAGGCGCCAGCATTCCGGATTGGTCGCGCCGAACTCGTCGCGCATCGTCTTCGCATAGAGCCGGCGCATCGCGCGGAACTTCGCGATCTCCTCGAAGAAATCGATCGAGCACGACAGGAAGAACGACGCCTTGCGCGGAAAGAGATTCACGTCGAGGCCGCGCTCGCGCGCCCGGCGATAGATCGCGAACGCATGGCCGAGCGAGAACGCCCCGTCCTGGATCGCGTCGACGCCGGTTTCGCGCAGGTTGTAGCCGTTGGTGACCATCCAGTTCAGGCGCGGCATGTTCTTCGAGATGAACTCGATGTTGTCCACGCACAGGCGCAGCGTCCCGTCGAGCGGGAAGAACTGCGTGATGGTCTGCAGCGGGCCGCCGCTCATCTGGTAGAAGGGGTCGTTCTGCTGCGTGCCGATCACCTTGTCGAACGGCACGTTCTTCTTCTCGGCGACCGCGGCAAGCATCGCCAGCGTCACCGACGACACCGGCGGCCGGATCGACAGCGCATACGACACCGCATCCGGCCCGAAGCCGTCGTACAGCGTCTCCATGTCCTCGAGCGTGCTGATCGGCACGCCGGTGACGCCGACTTCCCCGTCGGCGACCGGATCGTCGGAATCGAAACCGTACGAGGTCGGCAGATCGATCGTGATCACGAAGCCGTTCGCGCCCTGGCCGTGCAGGTACTTGATGCGCTCGTTGGTTTCCTGCGGCGAGCCGAAGCCGACCTGGAAGCGGCGCGTCCAGATCCGCTCGCGGTACATGCCGGGATAGGGGCCGCGGGTGAAGGGAAACTCGCCCGGCTCGCCGAGATCGCGCGCGCTGTCGAAGTCGCCGACGTCGTCCGGGCGGTACATCTCGTTGATGCCGATGCCGGCGCCGGTCTCGAAGATCTGCTCTTCGTGGTCGCGCGCGGTTCCTGCTGTTGCTCCCTTCGTGCTCATGCCGTCTCTCCCTTGCGCAAGGCCTGCGTCGCTTCGCGGTTCAGCGCGAGCGTCGTTGGATTCACGATCACGCCGTAATGCCGTTCGGCCTCGCCCGCGGACACGTAGCCGTACCGAACCTCCCGCGCGACCAACTCCGCCGGCCGCCGCCGCGGGTCGCCATAGCCGCCCCCGCCGCCGGCGACCTGGTACCAGCGCGTGCCTTTCGGAATGCCGGCGACAACTTCCTTGCTCCGGCAGACATGCACGCTGCCGTCGGGATAGCGCAGCTCGCCGCGGTTCAAGACGCCCGCGCCGCCGCTGAGGATGCCCTTCGCCTCCGAGCCGGGGTCGATGCCGTCGCCGAACGCGCTGATCAGGTTGCCGTCATTCAGGAACTCCATCTCCATCTCGACGCCGAGGCCGCCGCGCCACTGCCCCGGCCCGGCGGAATCCGGCAGGTACTCGAAGCGGTGCAGGAACAGCGGCTCCTTCATCTCGAACATCTCGGGGTCCTGCGCGAGCAGGCCGCCGCCGCACGCGATCAGGCCGATGTGGTCGTAGCCGTCGGCGCCTTCGGTGCCGCCGCCGCCGCCCTTCAGCCCGTTGAACAGGATGTCGACGAAGGGCTGGCCGGTGCGGTCGTTCGTGCCGACCGCGGCGATCGCGAACAGTGGGTTCCACGCGGCGGTGACACGCTCCGGCAGCGCTTGCGACAACGCGTCGAAGATCGCCGCGGAGATCTGGTCCGACAGGTGGTTGCCGAAGGTGCTCGCCGCGGGGAAGCGCGGATTCAGCATCGACCCTTCCGGGATATGCGTCGTCAGCGGGCGCACCATCCCGGCGTTCTGCGGGATGCCAGAGTCCTTGAGGCACATCAGCAGCGTCAGGATCACCGACGTCATGCTCGAGCCGAGCGGCGCGTTGACGTAGCCGGGCGTCTGCGGCGCGGTGCCGGTGAAGTCGAAATGGATGTCCTCGCCCTTGACCGTGACCGCGACCTTGATGTCCATCGTCGAGCCGTCGTTGAACCCGTCGTAATGCACGGTCGACATGCCGCGATAGGTGCCGTCCGGGATCGCGGCGATCTCCGCGCGCATCTGCTGCTCGGTCGCGTTGTACAAGTGCTGCAGGTGCGCGTCGAAGCGTTCCCAGCCGTAGCGCTCGACGAGCTTCCCGAGCTCGCGCTCGCCGACCGCGCAGCCGCCGATCGCGGCCTGGATGTCCTCCTGCACGATGGGGAAGCGGATGTTGCCGAACACGAGGTCCCAGACGTCCTGGCGCTTCCTGCCCTTCTCGTACAGCTTCACCGGCGTGATGCGCAGCGCTTCCTGCCAGATCTCGGTCGCGCCGGGGTTGTATGCGCCGGCGACCGCGCCGCCGACGTCGGCCTGGTGCCCGTTGATCGCCGAGAAGCCGATCAGCCGCTCGCCGGCGAAGATCGGCCGCACGATCTTGACGTCGGCCGCCTGGTTGCCGCCGGTGAAGGGGTCGTTGTGGATGATCACGTCGCCCGGGTACAGCTCGTCGCCGTAGTACTCGACGATGTACTGGATGCCCAGCGGCACCGCGAACGCGAGGATCGGGATGTAGGCCGTCTGCTCCATCATCTGGCCGCGCGCGTCGTACAGCCCGGTCACGAAATCCCGTGCTTCGCTGAGGATCGGCGAGCGCGCGGTGCGCAGCATCACCAGACCCATCTCTTCGGTAATCGCCTTCAACCGGCGCTGGATCACCGTCACCAAAATCGGATCGATTGCGTTCGTCATTTCAGGTCTCCCGCTGGGCCGCCCCGAGGGGGCCTGCGCCCCCTTGGGGGGCAGCGAACAAAGTGAGCGTGGGGGTTTCACTTCAAAACCCTCCGCAGATAGGTGTGGCCGATTTCCTTGTGGAACAGACAGAAAGTGCCGGCGCGGTCGACGACGAAGTCGTACTCGGGGGACACGAAGGTCGTCGTCGTGACCTGCTCGATCAGCGCCGGCCCGCTGCCGAGGTTGCCGAACACCATCGCCTCGCCGTCATAGACCGGGATGTCGCGGAACGCGCGTTCGCCGGCGAGATACACGCGGCGCGTGCCCTTGCGGCAGCGCTCGGCACTCTCGTCGCCGCGTTCCATGAAGTTCATCGCCGGCTTCGCGGTGATGCCGACGACGGTGACGCGCAGGTTGACGATCTCGATCTCGGTCGGCGACCCGGCGAGCGAATAGCCGTAGAGCGCCTCGTGCTCGTGGTGGAACACTTCGCGCAGGTAGTCGATGCCGTCGGCTTCGAAGCGGATGATGTCGAAGCTGCAGGTGATCTCGTTGTGCTGGCCGAGGTAGCGCATGTCGGCCGCGTAATCGACGCGCACCCGGTCGCGCTCCTCGACCTTCTCGTCATGCAGCACCGCCCGCCCTTCATGCTCGAGCTCGCCGAGATACTGCGTCATCAGCCGCGCGTCGGCCTTCGACGCGAGCGCGTGGTAGGTGCGCACGTAGCTGTGCTTGAAGTCCGAGCGCAGCATCCCGCTCGCACAGAAGATCGACGACTCCTTAGGCACGAGGATCACCGGCAGCTCGAGCTCGAGCGCGATCATCGCGCCATGGATCGGCCCCGCGCCGCCGGCGACGACGAGCGGGAATTCACGCGGGTCGATGCCGCGGCTGACCGTGATCTCGCGCAGTCCGGCCGCCATGTTGACGTTGACGAGGTGATACATCCCCGCCGCCGCGTCTTCGACCGTGAGGCCGAGCGGCTGCGCGATGTGCGTGTCGATCGCGGTCCGCGCCGCATCGACGTCGAGCTTCATCCGCCCGCCGAGGAAATAGTTCGGGTCGAGATAGCCGAGCACGAGGCTCGCGTCGGTGCAGGTGGGCAAGGTGCCACCGCGCCCGTAGCACGCCGGTCCCGGATCGGCGCCCGCGCTCTGCGGCCCCATGCGCAGCAGGCCGCCGTCGTCGATCCAGCCGATCGAGCCGCCGCCCGAGCCGATCGTGTGGATGTCGAGCATCGGCAGCGCGAGCCGCTGGCGGTTGATCCAGCCTTCGCTGCGCAGCAGTGGCACGCCGTTCTGCACGACCGCGGCGTCGAACGACGTGCCGCCCATGTCGACCGTCATGCAGCGGTCGTAGCCCTGCACCGCCGCGAACGTGATGCCGGCGGTCGGGCCGCTCGCGGGGCCGGACAGCAGTGTCATCACCGCGCGCTCCGCGGTCGAGGCCGGCGTCGCGACGCCGCCGTTCGACTGCATGATCAGCAGCACGCCGTCGAAGCCGATGCCCTTGAGGTTTTCGAGCAGTGCGTCGAGATAGCGCCGCAGGATCGGTCCGACGTAGCTGTTCAACGCCGCGGTCGACACGCGCTCGTACATCCGCGCCTGCGGCAGCAGCTCGGACGACACCGTGAGGTACGCGCCCGGCAGCAGCTCGGCGACCATCGCCTTCGCCGCCTGTTCGTGCGCCGGGTTCGCGTAGCTGTGCATGAAGCAGATCGCGACGGCGTCGACTTCCTGCCGCTTCAGTTCCTCGACCGCCGCGCGCAGTGACAACTCGTCGAGCGGGGTCACGACTTCGCCGGCGGCGTTGATCCGTTCTACGACGGGCAGGCGGCGGTCGCGCGGCACCAGCGGCGGCGGCGGCGTGAGCTTGTTGTTGTACAGCTCCTCGCGGTACCCGCGCCGCATCTCGAGGATGTCGCGAAACCCAGCGGTCGTCAGCAGCCCGGTCTTGACCCCTCGACCGGTGAGGACCGCGTTCGTCGTGACCGTCGTGCCATGCACGATCAGCTCGACCTGCGCGACGAAGTCGCCGAGCGTCATACCGAGCGAGTCCGCCATTTCTCGCAGGCCGTTCAGCACGCCGATCGACGGATCCTTCGGCGTGCTCGATGTCTTGAACACGCTCGAATTGCCGTGCGAGTCGATGAGGAGGAAGTCGGTAAACGTGCCCCCGACGTCCACGCCGATTCGATAGTTCATCCGGAACCTCCCTCTGGTTTTCGCCCGGCCCGTCTCCGGGCCGGGCGCGGTCAGCGGTCGCCGACCTGCAAGACGACGGCCATCGCGCTGTCGCCCGCGGCGCAGCCGGTGAAGAGGCCGTAACCGCCGCCGCGCAGCGCGAGTTCTTCGATCAGCTCGATCACCGAGCGCGTCCCCATCGGCGCCTGCGCGTGACCCCATACGAGCGAGCAGCCCCAGTTGTTCATCGCCTCGAGATTCGCGCCGGTTTCCCGCGCGAACACGATGTCGTTGAGGGCAAACGGGTTGTGCGTCTTGATCGCGTCGATCTGCGCGAGCGACAGCCCGGCAGCATCGAGCGCGCGCCGCGCCGCCGGGATCGTCGCCTCCGGCATGTATGCGAGCGGCACGCGCGCCTGGCCGAAGCCGAGCAGGCGCACGGCGATCTCGGGTCGCGTCGAAAGCGCCTTCGCCCGCGCGGGGTCGGCGACGACGAGTCCCGCGTTGCCGTCGGCGGGGTGGGTCTGGCAGCCGTAGGTGACGCTGCCGCCGGCGACGACCGGGCGCAGGCGCGCGAGGCCTTCGGGCGTTGAGCAGTTGATGCCCCCGTCGCCGTCGAGCGTCGTCGCGTTCTTGCGGAAGTCCGCCGTCGGCACGTCGAACGGCAGCGTCATGAAGCGGCGCAGGAAGGCGCTGTCGTCGGCGAGCGCGTCGCGGTACTGCGCTTCGCGCCGCAGCACGAGTTCGTGTTGCTGCGACGTCGAGATGCCGTGCTTCGCCGCGACGTTCTCCGCCGTCGCGAGCATCGAGTGCCCGCCGAGCGGATCCTGGCCGAAGTTGTCGAGCACCCAGTTTTCCGCGGCGCCCGTGCCGCCGGGGGCGTGGGGGTTCGGGTAGTAGAGGTGCGGCCCGTTCGACGTCCGGTCGCAGGTGACGGTCAGCGCGACCGAGGCCGCGCCGCTCTCGATCTCCTGCGACGCGGTGAAGAGGCTGCGCACGCCAGTCGCGCACGCCTGCATCACGGTCGGGCCCGCGAGCTGTGGCGCGCCTGCCATTCCCGCGAGCCACGGCAGCCCGTAGAACGCATGACGCTGCGGCACCGACAGCCCGAGGACGCCGAAATCGAAGGTCTGCGGAGAAATGTCGCGCCGCGCGAGCTCGCGCTTCGTCACATGCGCAGCGAACTCTACGCTGTGCAATGACGCGAAGCTGCCCTGCCAGCGGGCGAAGGGCGTACTCCAGTATGCGCCGTAGGGAATCTCGGCCTTGAATGCCACGTGCCTCCTCCTTTTATCGTCTTCTGCCTGACTCCCCGTAACCGACGCCGCGAGGGAACCGCTCAAACTCGTTTTGCTGCACTCTCTTCCTACATCGATTGAAAGTCAATCGATCATCTAAACTTTTTTGATCGGTTTATATTTGAAGATGCACAGACCGTTCCACTCATCTTTTCGCTTCCTTTGAGACCATCTCGGCGCCGGGAATGGAACCCGCTAAATCGACGACGAGGAGTCGCAGCCGGGCGGGGCCGAAAAGCCGACGGCGCCTTCCGCCAGTCGGCGGTGCAGCGCCGAACAGAGGCCGTCACTTGCGCGGAAGGCGCTTCGCTTTTCCGCCCTACGGATCTTTGGGACTGCGGTTCCGCCTGCACCTGTTGGGGCGAGGTAAGCGGTGGCGCCGCGCTCGGGTGCGTCGCCGAGCACTCCGGCCTGCGCGTCGCCCGACGATTGACAGCGCCGAACGATGGCGGCTACTCTGAAAATCAATTGAACATTGATCATTCACGCATCGATCACGTGAGGCATTTTGGATACGAAACTCAATCGCGCACCGACCGGGGAAGACGATTTGGATCAGAGCTACTACAAGGGATGGCATCTCGGCGGCACGCACCACGATGCGATGACCACCGAGTTCGAGTGGGCGGTGCTGCGCTTCGAGCAGGCCTTCCTGCGCTTCATGCTGCAGGCCGCGAGCATGTGCGGACTCGGTGAGCTCAGCGCGGCGGAGCTCGTGCTGCTGCACGTCATCCGCATGCAGGACGGTCCCAAGACCGCCGCCGTGCTCGCGCGCCAGCTCAACATGGACGGCATCACGAACGTGCAGTACAGCCTGCGCAAGCTCCTGAACTTCGGCCTCGTCGACAAGATCAAGGGCGCGAACAGCAAGATCTGGATGTACGCCGCGACCGAACGCGCAGCCGGCATGCTCGACGAATACACGCGCATTCGCCGCGAAATGCTCACCGACCAGACGAAGAACATCGAGAACATCGACAAGAAGCTGTACGACACCGCGAAGCTGATCAGCCTGCTCACCGGCACCTACGACGAAGCGAGCCGGATCTCGGCCACGTACTGCCGGGTCGCCGCGCCGAAGGAACCCGACAGGAGCGAGCCGGAAGAATGAACGAGCGGGGACGCCCGTCCGCGCTCGGGCCGCACAAGAAAAAGGGAATCGCGTTCGACGGGTAGCGGGCCGCCGGTCGCCCGTGCAAACGGGTCCCTTCCGAAGGACACCCACGTCGAAGGAGACCCGCACGGTGCAAACGATCCCCGCAAACCCGCTGCTGCATCATCCGCAACGCCCGCTGCCCCGGCACGTCGCCGTGATCGGCGCCGGCACGATCGGCCCAGACATCGGTTACTACCTGAAACGTGCGCTGCCGCAGATCCGCCTCACGCTGGTGGACGTCGCGCAGCCGGCGCTCGACCGCGCGCTGCAGCGCTGCCACGACTACGCGCGAAAGGCCGTGGCGCGCGGCAAGATGAGCGAGGCCGACGCGGCGGCCATCACCGCGGACATTGTCGGCACGCTGGACTACGGCGCGCTCGCCGACTGCGACTGGGTCATCGAGGCGGCGACCGAGAACCTCGCGTTGAAGCGGCGCCTCTTCGCCGACGTCGAACGCATCGTCTCCCCGCAGGCACTGATCACGTCGAACACCAGTTCGCTGCCGGCGAAGCGGATCTTCGCCGAGCTCGAGCACCCAGGCCGCGCGACGGTCACGCACTTCTTCGCGCCCGCGTGGCGCAACCCCGCGGTCGAAGTGATCGACTGGGACAAGCTTGACGCCGACGTCCTCGCGTACCTGCGCTGGCTCTTCGCCTTCACCGGCAAAGTGCCGCTGCTGACCGACGACGTCGTCTGCTTCATGCTCGACCGGGTCTTCGACAACTGGTGCAACGACGCCGCGCTGCTGCTCGACCGCGCGACCGCGGCCGAGATCGACGGCGCGGTCGCGCGCTAGGTCCACGCGGGGCCGTTCTTCGTGCTGAACCTCGCGCGCGGCAACCCGATCATCACCGAGACGAACACGCTGCAGGCGGACGAGGAAGGCGCGCATTACCGCCCGGCGCCGATCTTCCGCTCGGTGGATACCTGGCTTACCGCCGCCCCGGGCAAGCCCGTCGAGACGCCGCCCGAAATCTCCGAGGCGATACGCGATCGCCTGCTCGGCGTGCTGTTCTCGCAGTCGGTCGACATCCTCGACCGTCGTATCGGCGAGCCCGCCGACCTCGACCTCGGCTGCAAGCTCGCGCTCGGCTTCCGGCACGGGCCGCTCGAGCTGATGCGGGAACTCGGCGAACCCGAGACGCGCCGCATCCTCCAACGCTTTGCCGCCGAGCGTCCCGGCATGCCGATGCCGACGCGGCCGCTCGCCGAATACCAGACGTTCTGGCGGCACTTGCTCGTCGACGACGTCGACGGCGTCAAGGTCATCACGCTGCGTCGTCCGGATGCGCTCAATGCGCTGCACGACGAGATGACCGACGAGATCCTCGCGCTGATCCGCCGCTGCGAAGCCGATCCCGCGGTGCGGGGCTTCGTCCTCGTCGGCTATGGCACGAAGGCGTTCTGCGCCGGCGGGGATATTGGCCGTTTCACGTCGATGCTCGGCGACGCCGAAGCCTCGACGCAGTACGCGCGCGACTGCTCAAGGCTGCTCGTGCACCTCGACGCGATGGAAAAGCCGGTCGTCGCAGCACTGAACGGCCTCGCAATCGGCGGCGGCTTCGAGCTCGCGACCCGCTGCCGCGGCATCGTCGCGCTGCGCTCGGCGCAGATGCAGCTGCCCGAGATCACGCTCGGCATCGTCCCGGGCATCGGCGCGATGGTCGTGCCGTACCGGCGCTGGCCCGACGCTTCGGCGGTGCTCCACGACATGCTGCGCCGGGCCGCTCGCCTGGACGCGTCGCGCGCGTTCGAACTCGGGATCGTGGACCGATTGGCCGACGATTATCCGCAGCTGATCGCGGCGGCCATCGAGCGAGTCCATGCGCTCGCGGGCAAACCGGCGCGGGTTCGCGACGGGAAAGTCCGCATCGCGGCGTTCGACCCGATCGAACCGAAGGCGACGAACGGCCAGCCGCTGAGCGCCGAGGTGACCCGCATCATCGAAACCGCGGTCGCCGAGGCCGCGGCGGCGGAGCGCTTCGCCGACGCGCTCGAGATCGGCTACCGCGCTTGGGGCCGCAGCGCCTGCACCGCCGCCGCGCGTGAAGGCATCACCGCGTTCCAGCAGAAGCGGCAGCCGGACTTCACGAAAACGCCGTAATCCGACTGCCGCACCGCGGCGCCCGCACAACCCGGACTTCCGCGGGGGCCGGCCGCGGCGGAATGCCCCGAACCCACGCGGGGATCACCCCGCTGTACCGCTCGAAGGATCTGACGATCATCAATTTCGTCTGGGCGCCGAACATGAGCCTCATGCCGCACAACCCTAGTCGAGCAACCGTGGGATATCGAGAGGGGTGAAGTCTCTATTCGCGGTGGCCGAGGCCCGCTTCAACGCGTGGAAGCCCTGAAAGCCAGATCTGCCGCGGGGGGCACGCTCGGCTCAGGCGACGGCGACGAGCGAGCGGATGCGCTCCGGATGGCTATAGACCTCAGCGCCCTCGCCGCGGACGAAGGCGCAGAGGGTGATCCCCGCGCGTTCGGCGATGTCGATCGCGAGCGAGGTCGGCGCGGAAATCGCCCCGATCAGTTCGAAGCCGGCACGGACCGACTTCGCGACCATCTCGTAACTCAACCGGCTGGAGACGAGGACACCGCATCCGGAGAACGTCTCGCCGCGCAGCAACAGCTCACCGATGACCTTGTCCAGCGCATTGTGGCGCCCGAGGTCTTCGGCAAACGCGCGCACGCCGAGATCGGCGCCGAAAACCAGCGCCGCGTGCGCGCCGCCGGTGCTGCGGAACACGTACTGGCGCTGCTGCAGGGCGCGGCCGAGGCGGGAGAGATCGCTCGGCGCGACGCGCAGCCGGCGGCTCACCGGCGCACGGCCCGCGAGCTGCGCGGCGATCTGGTCGCCGCCGCCGCAGACGCCGCACGAGCTGTTCATGACGACGTTGCGGCGTCTGACGTTCGTCGCGGCGGGGTTCGCGAGTCGCACCCGGACGACGTCCAGCCGCTGCTCGCAGACCGCCATTTCGGCGATATCCGACAGTTCGTCGATGAGCCCTTCGGTGAGCAGGAAGCCGGCCGCGAGCGCGAGCGGCTCGGGCGCCGGTTCATCGGCGAGGACGCCGTCGTCCGGCGTGTAGCCGACCGGCCCGTCGAGCGGACGCGTCGGCGTCCACATCAGGTTGTAGGTGCCGATTTCCGCGACGTCGAGCGTCAGCACCTCCTCGGCGATCACTTGGTTCGCGACGGTGCCGGAACGGCCGTCGCCCGCGAGTCGCATCGCGCGAAACGTCCTGCCCGCAGGGTCGGTGCACGCCGCAAGTTCGATCATCGCAGTTCTCCGAATGGGCGCGTTCAGGAGCGGGCCGGCAGGCCGATGCTGGCCGCGAGGTCGTATGTGATCGGCTCGTAGACCGCAGCCCGCAACATCAGCAGGCGGAACGCGAAGAAGCCGGCCAGCATCGCGAGCGCGGCGCCGATGCGCAGCGCGAGGGCGTCGCCGCCCGCAATCACGGCGACGAACGGCAGCACGAGGCCGACACCCAGCGCGCCGCCGACGAAGCCGCGCGCATAGCGCCCCTTCAACAGCAACTCCACTGAGAACGCGCCGCCCTTCGACTTCCGGCGCGCGGCGACGAGGATGCTGCCGACGACGGCGAAGTCCGCGGCGAGCAGCACCCCGACGAGGCCCTGCGGCAGCGCCGCCGGCCCATGTCCCGCGAGTGGGCAGACGATCGACGCAAGCAGCACGCCGGCGGTGGTCGCGTAGAGAAAGCTCGCGACCGGCAGCAGCGGCGACGCCCACAGCGCGAACGCCTCCGACGCCGCCATCGCGAAGCCCTGGTAGCACATCACGACGAGGCCGGCCGCGAGCGCGGCATAGCGAATGACATTGACGACTTCGGGCGGCAGGCCGAGGCCGACCGTCTGCGCGAGGATGTGGAGCACGCCGGTGGCGACGAGCACGCCGACCGCGATCGCGCCGCGGCTCACCCACGAGCGGTCCGGCCGGGCGATCGCGCGCCAGGACTTCTTCGGCACGCCCATGTGGGCGAGGTGGAAGTAGGGCTTCAACGTCGCCGCGAGCGCGAGCCCGAGGATCATCCCCGGCACGAGGTCGAGATACAGCGACACGACGAAAAGCCCCGTGCCGACCTCGGCGAAGAAAAACGCGAGCGCCATCGACGTATCCCAATAGCGCTGGAAGCGGTAGCCGGGCCGGAAAGAATTGCCGACCAGACGCTCACTGACTTGAGTCATGAATCACCTCTTTCTCTGTTGCCGGCCATCAAACACAACCGTTCGTCCCGAGCTCGTCGAACGGTGCCATTCGGTTGCCGGTCAATAAGGGGACGGTTCTCAATCGATGTAATAAACCTTCGGCTTCGTGCCCTTCTCCGGCAGCGGCTGACGTCCGCCGCGCTTCTCGATCGCCTGACTCGGCGCGCTGTTCGGATCGTCGAGGTCGCCGAAGATGCGCGCGTTCGTCGGGCACGTCGACACGCAGGCCGGGTTCAGGCCGGCGTCGACGCGCTGGCTGCAGAAGTCGCACTTCGCCGCGGTGCCGGCGATGTAGCGGTCGTAGCCCTGCTCCTCGAACGGCGTGATCTGCCCGGTGCCGAACAGCCCCTTCTGGAACATCTCGTCGCTCAACATCGTGCGCATGTCGTACGGGCACGCGACCGCGCAGCTGCTGCAGCCGATGCATTTTTCGTTGTCGATCATGACGATGCCGTCCTCGCGCGTGTAGGTCGCGCCGCTCGGGCAGACCTTCTCGCATGGGGCGTCCTCGCACTGGTTGCAGATCGTCGGGATATAGACGCGTTTGTTCGTCGGATATTCGCCGTAGTCGTGGCTCAGCGTGCGGGTGAAGAACACGCCGTCGGGGAGCGAGTTCTCCTGCTTGCAGGCGACCACGCAGGCGTTGCAGCCGATGCACGCCTTGAGGTCGAAGACCATGCCCATCTTGGCCATCAGTGCATCCCTCCCTTTCCTTCCGCCTTCTCGATCGAATCGACGAAGTCGTACACCGTCGAGCCCTGCTTGAGGAAATCGGGCCAGTCGGCGAGCTTCGTGATCTTTACCTTGCAGGTCGTCTCCGGCTGGCCCGTCGCGCCGTCGGTGTGCTTCATGTCGTAGGGCAGGAGGTCGTTGTAATGACCGCCCGACATCAGCACCGCGCGGTTTTCGTTGCGGGTGCGCGACAGCGCGTTCGAGACGCCGAGCGTCTCGTGATGGATGCCCTCGGCGGTCGTGAGCCGCCCGTACAGCTTGCCGTACGGCGATTCGACGAGAACGATGTCGCCGTTGGCGAAGCCCATTTTGCGCGCGGTCGCGGTGTTGAGCAGCAGGCCAGTGTGCACCGGGTCGCGATAGGTGATGTCCTTGATCCAGGGATTGCTCAGGCTCTCACCGAAGTTCATCTGGATGTCCTTGAACGTGATCGCGTAGAGGTTGTACTCGGGCGGCTCGTAGTGCAGCGGGTCGAGCACCGTGGTCGGCAGCGGCTGGTAGTCGTCGAACGGCCATTCGTCGCGGAACGGCACTTTCGCGTCCTCGAATTGCCGCCGCAGCTGCTCGCGCTGGACCGGCAGATCCTCGATGTAGAACAGCAGGCGCAGCCCTTCCCACGGGCGGTACCACTTGTCGAGGCGGCGCTCGGTCGAGGAGTGGCCGTGCTCGACGTACCACTCGATCGGCTTGTCGTTCCACAGCTGGCCGAGCCGTTCGGCGATGTCGCGGTCCGAATACTTCCTGCCCGGCTCGAGCGCGAGATGCGGCTTCTGGTTGAAGCCGAGGATCAGGTTGATGACCTCGTTGTACTGGTCGAGCACGCCGAGGCGCTCGGAGAGTTCGAAGAAGATCTCCTCCTCGCTCTTCGTGTCGTACAGCGGCGGCGTCACCGGCTGGCGGAAGCAGATGCCTTCGGTATACGGCGGCTCGATCATCACCGCGTTGTAGGTTTCGAGGTAATCGCTCGACGGCAGGATGATGTCGGCGAAGTCGGTCATCTCGGTCGGGATCACGTCGACGCAGACGATGAAGCGCATGTCCTTGAGGAACTGGATCCACTTCTCGCGCGGCCCCTGGATCGACCACACCGGGTTCGAATGGCAGTTCACGAGCACGTCGGGCTTGAACGTGATGCCGTACTTCTCCGGCTCGGTGTAGGACAGCATGTTCAGGTGCGGCCCGTTGACGCCGACCGGGAAGTAGCCCGCGAGGTGATACTCATTGGGCGGCCACGCGAACGGCGGCATGTGCCCGAGCTGGTGCGGCGTGCCGAGCATCTGGCCGCATTCGCCCGGCTGACAGTGGTTGTTGTCGACGCAGCCGTCGGTGATCGTCACGCCGCAGCGCCCGCCCGGGTGGTCGATGTTGCCGACGAGCATGTTCACCAGCTGGAACGCCTGGTTCGTCTGCATCCCCGTCTTGTGGCCCTGCGCGCCACGGTAGTAGTTGTAGGCCGCGGGGCGGAACGGCACCGTGCGTCCGTCCTCGAGCGTGATCGTCTCGCCGATCTGCGCGGCCTCGGCGAACTCGCGCGCGATGCGGCGCACCGTCGCGGCCGGTACCGTCGTGTGCTTCTCGATCGCCTCGGGCGACGCGTCGCGCAGGATGTCCTTGTACACCTGGAAGGCCGGGCGACATTTGACGCCATTGACGACGTACTCGCCTTCGAGCGCGAGGTTGTCGTTCTTCAGCGTCGGATCGTTCCAGCGCTTCGCGCAGTTGGCGGCCTTGTCCCAGACGAAGATCTGCCCGTCGGCGTCGCGCACGAAGAACTGGTCCGGACCGACGAGATACGGCGCGTTCGTGTCCTTGCGCAGGAATTCGTAGTCGCACAGCCCTTCATTGACGAGCACGTGGCTCAGGCTCATCGCGAACAGGCGGTCGGTCGCCGGACGGATCGGGATCCATTCCTCGGCCTTCGCCCCGGCGATCGACATCCGCGGCTCGACCGTGACGACCTTCATGCCGCGCTCGACGCGCGCCTTCGCGACCCAGTGCGCGGCGGCGGCCGCGTGCAGGTGCGACGAAAAGCCGTCGCCGCCGCCGTTGCTGATCCAGTAGTTGCAGTACTTCGCGTCGTTCGCGGCGCCGAACGCGGAGTGGATGTAGCCGTTCAGCGGGTGATACGCGCCGCCGCACATCGTGCCGCCCGACTGGTAGAAGTTGTGGTTGCCGATCGCCAGCGGCCAGAACCAGATGTGCATCTTCTGGAAGTCTTCCAGCGACGGCATGATCAGGCGCGGGTCCTTGTCGAGCGAGCGCTTGATCTCGCGCGCGGTGATCTCCAGCGCCTCGTCCCAGCCGATCGGCTCCCAGCCGGGGTCGATCCCTGGCCCCTTTTCGGGGTTCGTGCGGCGCATCGGCTGCTTGAAGCGCTGCGGGTCGTAGTGCCGCATGATCCCGGCGTTGCCCTTCGGGCACAGCTTGCCGGCGTTCGACGGATTGGTCGGATTGCCCTCGATCTTGTTGACCACGCCGCCGTCGGTGACGTGCACGCGGATCGAACAGGAATGCAGGCACATCTTGCACGTCGAGTTGATCCACTTTCCTGGCTTCAACGAATTCTGTACGGGCGGGTTACCGCTCATGTCGCGCTCCTTGTCGGGCAGACCATCCGGTCTTCGCAATCAAGGTAAGCGGCGAAGCAGGCGTTCGCTATCCGCCGAGTGCAGGCGGTATCCGCGAAATGCACGGAGCGCGGCCTTAGCCTGCCGCGAGGGCATTTTCAAAACTTTACGAACTGGAAAGTAATGACTCGAGCTTAGCGATAGACGGCTCGACACCTCGTTTACCGTGGAATCAGCTGAACGCATTGATAGTGCGCAACGGGGAGCGACAAGGCTCTCTGCCTACCTGTCCCAGACTTCGTAGTCTAGGATTCGAGCGTCCGCGTCGAAAGTCCGCTAACGCTAAACGAGGTGGGTCGGTATGCGTTCCGTTACGAAGAACCACGACTATGCGCCAACAGTACTGCCTGACGGGTCGTGGATATTGTTTAACGCCGAAACGGCGAGCACGGTCGTGGTCACGCCGCCAGCCGGAATCTACTGGGAGCTCTGTGACGGCGTCAGGACGCAATCCGCCATTTTCCGTACGATGTGCCAGCTTTATCCGGAGCAATCCAGCGAAACGATCCGCACTGACATTGATCGGATGACGGAGCAGCTAGCCGATCTGGGCTTGCTGCAAGTCGGCACGTTCCTTTCTGTGATGGAGGCCTGACGGTGGATCGAAACGATGACAACACCAGGAATCGAACCGATAGTTTCGAGGATGGGACCCTCTCCGAGGCAAAACAAGTGACCTCGAAGTCGAGACGCGATTTTATTGCCCGGGCGCTTGAACGTAGTGGAGGCGTATATCTCGGAATGAGCGTGATAGATGCATTTGCGGCGCCGAGCACCGGCCGCGGTCGAATGCCCACTACCGCAGCAAGCCGATCTCCGAGGCTCGGCAACTAGTGATGGCGGTCCCGCCCGCCATTTGTGCCTGAATGGGTCTTGCGCCTTCACGTAAGAGAAGTGCCCGGTTTGACAGGATCTCGACCTGATCGAGCGGCGCGACCTGAACCAATGGACGTTCCCATGACGAGACGGCCGCGATGCCGGGCGGATCACTTCCTTGCAACCGTCATTTATGGGCCGTTTCCAGGCAATCCCGCGCTACTCATGTAATAGCGTTGCCCGGGGCCGGCAGCGTCCCGAGTCATTTCGGAGCGTCGGGCCGGCTGGGCGCGCAGGGGAAAGTCAGTCAGTGAGTGAATGCGGATTTGTTTTTACGTCGGCGAGCCCCGCGCGATACCGATTGGTCGATTTCGACGTCAGCCTTCACTTTTCGGGAGGAAATCGGGCGCAGTTGCGACACGCGAATGACTGGTTTCAAAAAATTCTCCGCCCATTCCAGATCACCGAAGCTTCCGTCGTTGAGGGTCACGCAAACTTTGGAGGCGTGCCGCAGAATGGTGCGTACCGGTGTAACGAAAGTGAAGTGTTGTTGCGGGACGGCGCCGAAGCGGTGACCGTGACGCGCGAGGGCCACCAGCTAAGCTTCCATTACCGACTCCCCGTCGATAGTGCCGATGACCTCGCCTATCTGACTCGTGCCGAGGAAACTACGCTTGACTATGCTGTGACGCGCTCTTCGGACAAGCTATGGATTCACGCAGCTTGCGTCGCTCGAAGGGAATCGGTCGTCTTTCTGGTTGCCCCTTCGGGGTGCGGAAAGACCACGCTCAGTCTCGGATTGGCCAACCATGGCTTCCTGATCGCGACTGACGACGTCGTATTGTTCGACATGGTTGAACATTGCCTCATACCGTGTCCCAGATGCCCGAGAATTCGCGGAACGGCACTGTCACAACTCGGGAGTGTGGGCGTCGACCTCAAGGCCGAGGCCGAACTGATCGGCCGCTACGTGGTACTGCCGACGAGACGGTTCCAATCCCCCCCCCCCGCCCCTGACGCGCAGCGCCATCCACGTGTTTTTTCTGGTGAAGGGCGACTCGTCGGAACATGAGCCGCCGACCAGTCTTTCCTTTTCTCAGGGGATCATCGAAATCGCGCGCCATTCAAACCTGCTGGCGCAGGACGCGGATCTGCGGTTTTTCGAGCGCGTGTTTGGCAAGGCGTCGTTTTACCGCGTACGGATCGGCGACTTCGCGCGGAATCTGGCCGAAGTGATAGCCGCTGTGGAACGATGAACGAGCCCGCATTCGCCGATCTGCACCCCTTGGACCAGCTCATCCGGGCCGCCGTCACGGCGGTGTGCGACGGTGCCGAAATGAGCGACGCATGGAAACATCTGCAACAGACGCCTCTCGACTGGCGCGATGTGTATTCGCAAGTCGCTCGACTCGAGGTCGGTCCGATGGTGTATCGGGGACTGCAGTACGTCTATGCCGATCGCCCCCTCGCCGCTCAGGCCGCCTTGGGACGGGAGGACGCCCGCCCCCTTGAGCGCGCGCTCTATCGCAGTTATGTCGACACCGTGCGAGTGAATACCGCTCTTTACGATCAGCTTGCGCAGCTCGTACAAGAAGCGACACGCTGCAACTTGAAGATCGTCGTGCTCAAGGGAGCCTATCTGGCGAAATACGCGTATGACGACTTCGGACTCCGACCGATGTCGGACATTGACATTTTGGTTCGTGGTAATGATTTGGATGCGGCCGAACGGATGATGTGCCGACTTGGATATCGGTATATCGACGGCCCGCAGGCACCGGGGGTATGGAGGAACGAGCATTTTCACTTGAACCCGTTTGCACATCCCGAGCACCCCCATGCCGTGGAGGTCCACTTTCAATTGACGCACCCAAACGACAAAGTGCGTTTTGACAGTGAGGCACTTTGGGCCCGCGCGGTCCCGATACATTCGGAAGATGGGCCGGTGCTCGCCCTCGACACGCTCGACCTATTGCTTCATTTGGCCGTGCACAGCTGCTATCTGGACAAGCTCGCCGGGCCCAGCTTGCGCCAAACCTGCGACGTCGCCAGGGTGGTCAATCGGATGCACGCGGGCCTGGACTGGGAAGAGCTGGCACGGCGTGCGGCGAACGGCGGCGCGACGGCGTACATTTATCTGGCATTGGAGCTGGCGCGGCTCGTTTGCGGCGCAAAGGTTCCAGAAGAATTCACCGCGCACCTGCGGCCGTCCGATTTTCCAAAGGAACTGATACGGGAAGGCATCAATCGGGTTTTTCACCGCGAGTACTCGCTGCCGATATCGAGCACCCTCGCGGCTTTTGGAATCCGCGGTTTGTCGCGGACCAACTTGCAGCACGTCTTCAGGTCGTTCTCGAGCGAAGCCTTACACCAACAATACGGCCCGGGCGCGCCCCCCTTATTGGCATTCAAAAGAGTATTCCATCTGACGCGCCGTTATGGAAAGTCAGTGATTCGTTTGTGTCTGCGAGATATGGAAGCGCGCGCGGCGGTGCACCGCGTCGCCGGACTGGACGATCGGCTCGCGTGAAGCACACGGTCGAAAGTCGATAGCGTCGGACTTCAGCGCCGCACGCCGGCTATAAGGAGAGAGCCGCCGAGTTGTAGCGTCCCGGCAGTGAGCTTCGCGTCGTGACAGTCAGGTCGAGAGGACAGACCGAAGGGGAGTAAAGGGATCGGGGACAAGGCCAGGGTTTATTCCGCAACACCCGCGTGAAGATCGTTGCCTGTCCCCGGCTTGCCGACGGGAGGGAGAAAGCCCTTCCGCTATTTCCCCGCCAGCTCTGCCCCGGCGATCCGCTGCAAGCGTTCGAGCGTCCAGCCCTTGCCGAGCAGGATCATGCGGGTCTCGAGTTCGTCGCGATCCTGCTCGCTCGCCTCCTCGCCGAGGTAGTGCAGTCTTTTCTCGCGCAAGCTGACGAAGCCGAGAATGTGGCGGCGGGCGAGCGCGTGCCACAGCGCGTGGGCGCCGGGCGACTGCCGCGCCCCGCTGATCAGGCAGAAGCCGGCGTCGAGGCCCCCGTTCGAGCACACGGCGGAGCTCGCGAAGATGTATGAGCAAGAGCGGATGAAAGGGGGATTGACTCGATCTTGGGGATAAGCGGTGGCGAGAGCGTCGGCGCACAGCGCCGAGTTCTCAGGATGTCGACGCCTTTGCTTCCGTTGCATGTGCCCGAAACCCGCCAGTAGTCAATTTCCGAAATGGGCGGCGTCGGAAACGTGCATCGGTTCTGACCGCCCACCTACGTCGCCGTTTGCACGGCTTCCTTGCTGCTGGGCACGCCTTGGAGAGGCTCGCAATGAACGAAATTCGGCAAGCCGATGGAGAACTGGCGCACCTGCCGAAGGAGGCCGTTAACCGACTAACAGCGTCATTTGCGCGCTTCTTGCAATTCGAGGTCGCTGCCGCGGCCGTTCTGCTGTTGGCTACCGTTGCTGCTCTCGTGCTTTCCAACTCTCCGTGGGCACACCATTTCCTGGAAGCATGGGAGACTCAAGTCGGATTTCAAATTGGCACGCTGCACTTCGTTCGGTCCCTCAGGGACTGGATCAACGACGGGCTGATGACCTTGTTTTTCTTTCTGGTCGCGTTGGAACTCAAGCGGGAGCTCGTGCTCGGCGAGTTAAAACATCCTCGCGTAGCTGCGCTGTCGATTGCATCCGCACTCGGCGGCATGGTCGTACCTGCCGGGGTGTATCTCGCGCTGCTATGGGGGCAACCGGGTGAGACGGGGTGGGGCACCGTGATGGCGACCGACACCGCGTTTGTGTTGGGTTGCCTGGCACTCCTCGGCTCGCGAATCCCTCAAAGCCTGCGCGTGTTCATGCTTTCGTTGGCGATCGTGGACGACCTCGGCGCCATTCTTGTTCTCGCGATCGGCTATAGCAGCGACATTTCTTGGGGTGCGCTCAGCGTGGGCATCCTTGGTCTCGCGAGCGTGCGAATAATGGCGTTGGCCGGCGTTCGTAGCACTCCGGTCTACCTCCTTGTAGGGTGCTTCGTTTGGCTTGCGGTCGATGTGTCCGGAATCCACGCTACGGTCACCGGCGTAATCCTCGGGTTGCTCACGCCCGCGCGCAGATGGGTGAGCGATGAACGTCTGTACGCGATCCTGCGGCAGGTGGTCGCGCACCCTGCAAGAGACGAAGGCAGCGGCAACACGAGGGACCGTGAGACTTTGCGGGTGGCGGAGATTGCAGCGCGCGAAACCCTTTCTCCGGTCGAACGCTTGGAGAGGGCCCTGCACCCGTGGGTCGGCTTTGTCATCATGCCGCTCTTCGCCATTTCCAACGCCGGATTACCGCTCGCGTTCGGCGATTTGAATGCCTCTGTCGTCGTCGCGGTGTTCGTCGGGTTCGCGCTCGGCAAGCCCATCGGGGTCTTTACGTTCAGTTGGCTAGCGGTGCGTTCGGGACTTGCGGTCCGGCCCCTGGACCTCGGTTGGCGTTTGATAGCGGGTGGCGCCCTGCTTGCCGGCATCGGATTCACAATGGCACTGTTCATTGGCAACTTGGCCTTCGGCTCGGAACTGATAGACAGCGCCAAACTGGGCATCTTCCTCGGATCCATTTTTTCGGCGGGGGCCGGTCTCGCCCTGTTGATGTGGTCGACCCGTCGACGTGCATTGCCTGAAGCGGACCTCAACTGAATGCTCATCTAGCTCAAGGAGCGTTGGTGAACGATTACCGCAAGGCCTTCGTGATCGTCGTGTCAGCCCTATTCGCCCTCGCGCTGTACTGGATGCTGGCGCCCTTTCGGGGTGCGCTTGCCTGGGGCATCTGTCTCGCTTTCCTGCTGGCGCCGGTGCATCGTTGGCTGACGCGCAAGCTGAAGGGACGCTCCGCGCTGTCCGCTGGAATCATCACGCTGCTCGTGCCCGCCGTGCTCGCAGGCCCGGTGGTGAGCCTCGGCGTGGCATTCGCGAAGCAGGTGACGGAACTGGTCACGCGTTTGCAGGAGGAGAAACTGCGCTTCGATATCCACCTGCTCGCGCAACTGGAGCAGTATCCCTTCGTCGGCAGTTTTGTCGAATGGCTACGCCAGAACCTCACTGCCACGACCGAACAGCTTCAGAGCTGGTTGGTAAAGGGCGCCCAACTGCTGCTGCAGTCGCTGGCAGCCACGGGAGGCAATTTTGTAATCAGCGCTCTCGGTACGGTCGTTCATTTTTTCATGATGTTGTTCTTGCTCTTCTTCCTGCTGCGCGACGGCCAGCAGTTGCTCGACCGGGTCGTCCGCTTGGTCCCGATGGAAGCGCAGCGCAGAGGAGACCTGCTCCGACTGATTGCCGGCACGACGCGTGCCGTAGTCTACGGCATCGGTTTGACCGCGGTCGCCCAAGGCATCCTGGTGGGTGTCGGCTTCGCAATAACAGGATTGCCGTCAGCGGTTGTGTTCGGCGTGCTGGCCGCGCTTCTGGCATTGCTCCCCGTGGGTGGTGCAGCACTCGTCTGGGTGCCGGGGGTACTTGTGTTAGCCGCGGATTCCCACTGGGGCTGGGCGATCTTCCTGTCCGTCTGGGGCACAGCCGTGTCGGTCTCCGACAACCTGCTGCGCCCATTGCTGATTTCGACCCAGGCGCCGGTGTCGACGCTCGTAGTATTCGTAGGTGTCATCGGCGGCGTCTCGGCCTTTGGCATCATCGGCCTCATTGTCGGGCCGGTGCTGCTGACGGTTCTGGTTGCCCTGTTGCGTTTCGTCGACGACACGTTGTCGCATCAGCGCTGAGCACAGGACAAGGGAACGCCTGTCACCTAACCCGTCGTCGGTTTGACAGTGGCCTCGACGGCACATGCGTGCGCTCGGACGGGTTGCCTGTTGCCCTGGCAGCGACACCGCCTCGCGTCCTGTTCGAATAAGATGGGGAAGCATCACCGGCTCGCCCGTCACGAGCCGCAGCCGTACGTCCTACCCCGAAGCGACGGCGTCAATACCCGAACCCGGCGTAGCTTGCGCCCCGACCTCGACCGGGGGCGGCGCCGATCTCGCATTCCGAAAGGATCAATGTGCCAAAGCGTCCGTCTTCACCCTTCGCGCGTCGGCCGGCCGACCCGTGCCCTGCTGCGGTCAGCACGCGCAGTCGACCCGCGTGCCTCGGCGTCGTTGCGATCGGCGCCTCGGCCGGCGGACTTGCCGCACTGTTCGAGCTGTTCGGGCGCTTGCCCGCCAATCTCGGGTTCGCCTACGTCGTGGCGCAGCATGTCGCCGCCGACCACGACACCGCGCTGCCGCAGCTGATCGGCGAGCGGACGTCGATCGCGGTACGCACGCTCGCGGACGGCGACGCACCCCAGCCGAACGTCGCCTACGTCGTGCCGCCGAGCATGAACGCGGTGTTTCGCGACCGCGCGCTGCGGTTGGTGGCGATCGCGCCGCACATGCGGCCCAGTCCGTCGGTCAACGAGCTGCTCTGCTCGCTCGCGGAGGAGGCACGCGAGATGCTCGTCGTCGGCGTGATCCTGTCGGGCACTGGCAGCGACGGCGCGGCGGGCGTGCGCGCGATCAAGGCCGAGGGCGGCTTCTCGTTCGCCCAGGACCCGGCGTCGGCCGAGTACGATGGCATGCCGCGCGCGGCCATCGACACCGGCTGCGTCGACTGGGTGCTGGATCCGGCACGGATCGCCGACGAGCTCGTGCGACTGGCCGGGCTGCACGACGCCGTCCCGCCGGCGGGCGATCAGGCGGCGCTGAAGCGGCTGCTGGGCCGGCTTCGCCAGCAGGGCAACGTCGACTTCTCGCGCTACAAGGAAGCGATGCTGTGGCGACGCATCCACCGCCGCATCGCGGCCACCCATACGCGCGCGCTCGAGGAGTACGTTGAGCTCGCCTGCGGGGATGCAGGCGAGCTGGAGCGGCTGCAGCGCGAGTTCCTGATCTCGGTCACCGGGTTCTTCCGCGACCCCGCCGCATTCGCCGCGCTCGCGCAGGTTGCGGCCGAACTGGTCGACGGCAAGCACCTCGACGACCCGATCCGCGTCTGGGTGCCCGCCTGCGCTACCGGGGAGGAGGTGTACTCGATCGCCATCGTCCTCGACGAGGCGCTGCACGCCGCGGGCGTGCACGCCGCCGTGCAGATCTTCGCCAGCGACATCGACACCGCCGCGCTCGCTGTGGGGCGCGCCGGCCGCTACCCGGCCGGGGCACTCGTCGACGTCGACCCGGCGCGCGTCGAGCGTTACTTCGTGCCCGCCGACGGCGGCTTCGAGGTTGTCAAGCGCCTCCGCGACATGGTCGTGTTCGCGCGGCACGACGTGCTGGTGGACCCGCCTTTCACCCGGCTCGATCTACTGAGTTGTCGCAACCTGCTGATCTACCTGCTGCCTGCCTGCCAGGACAGGGTTCTGGGGACATTCGGCTACGCATTGCGACCCGGCGGCCACCTGCTGCTCGGCAAGTCGGAAGCGGTGGCGCAAACCGAGGAGCTATTCGCGCCGGTGGACGTCGGCGTGCAGCTGTATCGGCGCACGTCCGCGAGCGCCCGAGTCGCGCCTCCGCGCAGCTACGCGTCGCGCACGGCCGTCGAGCCCGGGCGCCGCGGGGCGGAACCAGGCGCCGGCCGCGACGACCGGTTGTTATCCGCGCTGGCGAGCCTCTACGCGCGCGCGGCGATCGTCGTCGACCGACGGCTCGAGATCCGGCACATCCACGGCGACGCGTCGCCCTTCCTGACGATGCCTGCGGGCGCGGCGAATCTGAGCCTGCCGCTGTACATCCGCGAAGATTACCGGACAGAACTGCAGACGCTGGTGTTCCGCGTCAACCACGACCGCACGCCGGCCGCTGGGTCGATCCGGCCGCTGCCCGGCGCCCCGGGCCGCGGCATCCGGCTCGCCGTCTACCCCTTCGGGTCTGACGAGCGGGACCACGAATACCTGTGCGTGTTCGAATATGCACCGCTGGCGGTTCCCGCAGCGGCCGGGAACGCGGCGGACGGCGACGGCGAGGGATCGGCGCTGCGCGCGGCTCGCGACGAGCTGGTGTCCGCGCGCGAATACGTCCAGACGCTGCTCGACGAGCTCGCGGCATCGCACGAGCAGTTGCAGCCGCTCAACGAGGAGTTGCAGTCGACCGTCGAGGAACTCAAGGCGTCGAACGAAGAGCTGCAGTCGATGAACGAGGAACTCGCGACTTCGAACGCCGAGCTGCAGCAGAAAACGGGCGAGCTCGGGCGCGCGAACCGCGACCTGGAAACCATTCTGAGCAACCAGAGGTTCCCCGTCGTCGTCGTCGATGCCGCCTTGCACCTGCGACGCTACAACGAGGCCGCCGCGGAGACGTTCGACATCGGCCGTCGCGCCGTCGGCCGCGATCTGCGCGACTGCGAGTCGTCGAACGACTTGAGCGAAGTTGCCGAGATGCTCGCCGACGCTATCCGCTCGGGCGTACGCGGCGAGCGGCTGCTTAGCGTCCGCCAGCGGCACTACCTGGCGCACTCCGCGGTGTACCGCAACGACCGCCACGAGATCGCGGGTGCGATCGCCGTGCTCGCCGACACGACGACGCTCGTCGACACCGAGCGCCGCCTCCGCGATACGCAGGAGCAGCTGCTCGCGATCATGAACAATTCGAGCGCCCTGATCATGATCAAGCGCGTCTCCGGCGAGTACGAGTTCGTCAACGCCGGCTTCGCGCAACTGTTCGGCATGGCACCCGCCGCGGTCGCCGGCAAGACCGACATCGAGGTGCTGCCGCGCCAGATCGTCGAGGTGCTGCACGACCGCGAGATCGAGGTGCTGCGTCGACGCGGGCCGGTGCAGTCCGAGGATGCCCTGCCGCTGCCGGACGGCGAGCGCCACCTGCTGGCGCTCCGCTTTCCGTTGTTCGGCGACAACGGAAGCGTCCATTCGATCTGCACGCTGGCGACCGACGTCACCGAGCTCAGACGGTCCGAGCGGCAGACGCTGCTCTACGGCCGGGCATTCGAAAGCGTCGGCGAAGGCGTGGTGATCACCGATGTGACGCACCGAATCATCAGCGTCAATCCGACCTTCATGCACCTGACCGGGCACGCGCTCGAGGACGTCGGCGGACACGACGCGGCCGTGTGCGCGCTCGACCCGGCGCACGAGTGCATGGCCCCTGCGATCTGGGATGCGGTAAGCCGCGATGGACGCTGGCAGGGGGAGATCGCCCTCCAGCGCAAGGACGGCTCCACCATTCCGGCGTGGCTAGCGGTCAGCTCGGTCGCCGACGCCGGGGGCGTCGTGACGAACTATGTCGCCGTGTTCACCGATCTCACCCAGGTGAAGGAAACGCGGCGCCTCGAATACCTCGCAACGCATGACGAGCTGACCGGCCTGGCCAACCGCAACCTGTTCTTCGACCGGCTCGGGCATGCGGTCGCCCGTTGCGAGCGCCAGCACTCGCGGCTGTCGCTGCAGTTCATCGATCTCGACAATTTCAAGACGATCAACGATACGCTCGGGCACGACGCGGGCGATCACCTGCTTGAGGAGATCGGCCGGCGCATCAGTCAATGCGTGCGCGCGCAGGACACCGTCGCGCGGATGGGCGGCGACGAGTTCAGCGTGCTCATCGAGGACGCCCAGCCCGGCGAGGTCAGGGTCATGGCGCAGCGCATCGTTGACAGCTTCGCGGCGCCGGTGCGGCTCGGCGAGCGCGAAGTCCACACGACGGCGAGCGTCGGCATCAGCAACTATCCGGAGGACGGCCGCGACATCCAGACGCTGCTCAAGAATGCCGACACCGCGATGTACGAAGCGAAGGAGACCGGCAAGAATGCGCTGCAGTTCTTCTCGAGTGCGCTCGACGCGCGGGCGCAGCAGCGTCGGGTCATGGAACTCGACCTGCGCCGCGCGATCGATCAGCAGGAGTTCTTCCTCGTCTATCAGCCCCAGGTCGAGTTCGCCGCGAAGGGTATCGCCAGCGTCGAGGCGCTGCTGCGCTGGCGCCATCCGACCCGCGGCCTGGTGCCGCCTTTGCAGTTCATCCCGGTCGCCGAGGACTGTGGCCTCATCATCCCGATCGGCGAGTGGGTGCTCCGGGCGGCCTGCGCGCAGATCCACGCATGGCAGGCGGTGATCCCCGAGCCGCCGCGGGTCGCGATCAACGTCTCGCCGCGGCAGTTTCGCCGCCCCGGCATGGTGCAGTCGATCCGGCAGGCCCTCGAGGATAGCGGCGTCGAGGCGAAATTCCTCGAGGTCGAGGTGACCGAGCGCGCGCTCACCGGCGATCTGGAGCGCTTGCTCGGCCCGCTGACCGAACTGCGCGAGCTCGGCGTGCACGTGACGATCGACGATTTCGGCACCGGCTACTCGTCGCTCAGCTGCCTCAAGCGGCTTCCGATCGACCACGTCAAGATCGACAAGAGTTTCATCGACGCGATCGAGCACGACGCGGACGACAATGCGATCACACGGGCGATCATCGGCATGTCGCATACGCTCGGCATGCAGGTGGTCGCCGAGGGCATCGAACACGCCGGTCAATACGACATTTTGAGAGCGACCGGCTGTGATCTCGGGCAGGGTTATTTCTTTTCCGAGCCCCTGCTGCCGGCTGACGTGATTGCCCTGCTCCATCGCCAGGGTTGGAATGCGACGTGAGCGCCCTGCTGAATGAGCTGGACGGTCACCAACGTACTGTTCAGCAAGACCAAACGGGCCCAGCGTACCGCTCTTGATTCGCCGCTGTCGGGATTCGATTAATCGATAGACCGGTTCGCGGCCACTCGTCCGACGTCGAGGTACGCGCTACTGCTCGCGCCAGCGCAGCTTAGAGTTCAGAAAACCAGCGTGCTCCACCGTGGATCTTACGTGCGTTCGACAAAGGCGACCATGCCGCCGAGCCCCGAGCATTGCGACACGAGCGCCTCCCGCGGCAATCCCAGCGCGGCAAAGGCCTGGCTGCAAGCCCGCATCTGCACCCCGGCTTGGGCGCAGGCTTGCAGGTACGTCGCCAGTGGAACGGTTTCGCTTCCGAAGCCGATCGGGGTTTCGTGCTGGGCAGCCAGCAGCCAGTGCACCGATCGGGCGGTGAACAGCAGCTCCACTTCCAGATCGAGTGCAGCGGCGGCCTGTGCGGCGACGAACGGGGTGGCAGCCCGCTCGGCGTCGGAACGCATTGGCGCGCGCCGTGTTCCTGAACCGGCTCGGCGAAATCCGTGACCGCAGTTTCGAGAACCAACGCTATCGCACCAGCGGCCTCAATCTGGTGGTGACCGCGATTGTCTTATGGAACACCGTCTACCTGGAGCGGGCGATCCAGGCGCTGCGGGACTCGGGCAAAGACATCGACGAGAAGCTGTTGCCGCATCGCTCGCCGCTGGGCTGGGAGCACATCAACCTGACCGGCGACTACATCTGGCGGCAGAACAAACACGTCGAGCAGGGCAAATTCCGGCCGCTACGGGTGCTCGGCGAAGCTTAGCGTACGATTCTTTCCGTTTCGTGAGCCGCTCCCTAATAGCGAGCGAAAGAAATGAACTTTCCTTTCACAAAAGCGCAATTCTTCGACGTCTTCGCTGCATACAACAACGCGGTGTGGCCAGCGCAGTTCGTGCTCGCATTTATCGCAATAGCGCTGCTCGTACTGATTCTTTTGGCGCCGCGAAGAGCAGGCCGATTCGTGGCCTTCGGGCTGGCTGTGCTTTGGGCATGGCTTGCGCTCGTGTATCACTTGGCATTCTTCTGGGCGGTGAACCCGACCGCACCATTGTTCGCGGCCGTTTCGTTGGGCGCGGCGGGTGCTTTTGTCTGGTCCGGCGGAATCCGGAACGGTCTGGTCTTTGAGTCCGGCATTTCCAGCCGTCGGGCGGTCGGCCTGCTCGTGATCCTCTACGCCTTGGCGCTGTATCCCGTCATCGGCGAGTCCATCGGGCACCGCTATCCGCGGACGCCGACTTTCGGGCTTCCGTGCCCGACGACGCTCTATACGTTCGGAATCCTGCTCATGGCCTCGCCCGGATTCTCCAGGACGATGGTCATCGGACCGCTGGTCTGGTCCTTGATCGGGGCAGGCGCGGCCTTTGCGCTGGACGTTCCCCAGGACTTCGGGTTGGTCGTCGTTGCAGTGCTCGGCGTATATCTTCTGTTTGTCCCGGTGACGAAACCGGTCGGAAACGTCCGGAACGACGGGCCCGATCGGGTCGAGCCGGTCGACGATCGATCGGATTGATCGGCCGCACACCTGGTCCAGGGTCCGCGCTGGCCGCGCAACTCAGCGCGAGCGCCGTTTCCGGCGACGCGCCCGCCGCCGGCTTACTCTGGAGCGCGTCGACTACAATTCGCGGCTTGGGCGGCGCCCGCCCCGCCGTAACTCCCGACGCGGATGAGATGAGACAGATATTCCCCGAATGGATTTTCCCGTGGCTCGAAGTGAGCACGCTCGGTCTGCAGGTCGTCGCGATCATCGTCGGCGCGTGGGTGCTGCGCCTGTCGCTTTCGCGCCTGATCCGTCGCCTCGGCGAGCGCTACAGCCTGCCACCGGAAATGGTTCTCGGCGCGCGCAGAGGGCTCGCCTTCCTCGTCTACTTCGGCGCGCTGCTCCTGATCCTCGACCGCTTCGGCGTCTCGGCCACGGTGCTGTGGACGGCGCTCACCGGATTCGCGGCGGTCGGCGCGGTCGCGTTCTTCGCCGCGTGGAGCGTCCTGTCCAACATCTTCTGCACGCTTCTGATCCTCACCGTCCGGCCGTTTCGCCTCCATGACCACGTCGAGGTGCTCGAAAACGGCGAGAAGCCGGGACTCAAGGGCAACGTGATCGACATCAACCTGATCTACACGACGCTGCAGGAAACGTCGGCAGAGCACCGTGGCGCGGTCCTGCGCGTGCCGAACAGCCTGTTCTTCCAGCGCATCATCCGCTGCTCGACGGAATGGGAGCGGGAGCAAATCTGAGCGGAGCCAGACGGCCCCGATATCTTCGGCGCTCTCCAGATTGGACGCTTCCGCGGCACCTCTGCACGAGCAATTCGTCCGGGTAGGGCTGCCGTATACGATGAATCCTTCGCGATAGCTCCCGACTTGCTGCTGCTCAGCTTGCCTTCGGCAGCTCCGATTCTCTTTGCCCGCTTTAGTTTACGGCAGTCATGGGTTCGTAGGTGTCCCGCCTCGCGGGGTCGTCAAGATGGAAGCCTTCCGAGGATTTCTCAGGTCCGGTGGCCGCGCGCAGGCGCCGTGTAGCGGCGCGAAATCGCAGCGAGGATGCGCTTGCGGCTCTCGTCCGCGTCGAGGGACGCATCGGCCTCGATCTCGACCGCCTCGCGCGCGAGCTCGTCATCCTTGATCACGTCGCGGAACCACGCGGAGTATTGCCGCGCACGACGATGATGTTCCCAGGTCCCGGCGTCGACGCCCTCGGCGATCTGCCCGAACAGCATCAGGTTCTGCGCGCGCAGGTTGAGCTTGTTCCCGGGGCCCCGGAAATAGAAGCTGATGTCTTCGCCGAGCTCGCCCTCCGCGTACTTGCGCGCGTGCCGGTCATGCAGCTGCCTGGGTTTGATCGCCTTCAGCGGGCGCGCCGGCTCATCCGAATCGAGGTCGAAGAACAGCACCTCGTCTTCTTCCAGCGGGGGTGCATCGGGCGGCGCGACACCCGCCGACCGGCAAAACCTGGCGAGCGTCTCCGCGGCGTCTTCGCCCAGCGTCAGCACATGGCGAACCGCCTTGAGAGCCTCGGCGGCCAAGGTCTCCGGGTGCACGGTGATCATGATGGTCGCGAGCATCTTCTCCGGCAGCACCTGCGCAATGTTGTCGCGCGCGGCGCCGAGCACGTGATGCGCCTCGTCGACGATCACCCAATGCGGACGCCCGGTGCTCGCGCGCAAAGCCGAAAGCTGCGGCAGCATCTTGGCGAAGAACGTCGGGCGCTCCGCGGGGCTCAGCGACTGCGTGCAGATGACGACGTTCGCCGTGCGCGTGCGCAGCAGCGCGAGGGCTTCGTCCTCGTTGGGGGCCGACTTCGCATCGCCGACGGAAACGGCACTCTCGAGCTGGTCGTAATCGCCTTCCGGATCGAACACGCAGAATTCGAGCGTCTTCTCGACCATGCGCTCGGTCAGCGCGGTGGCGAGCGTCGACTTGCCGATGCCGGAAGTGCCGGCGATCAGCACGCTGCCGCCGTGGGGTTCGAGATAGACCTCGCGGCCGGCACGGTCGGCGCCCACAAGCAGGCCGTGGCGTTGCGGAGCGACGATGCCACCGTCCTCGCGGAGGATCATGTCCATGAGCGCGACGACGCCGGCGCCGTGGTCGCACTCGAGGCGCACGTCGGCTTCGTCCTTGACCGACTCCAGGGCGTTCGCCACGGCCGCCGCACAGCCGCAGGCGCGCAGGAACGCGTGATCGTTTTCCGCGTCGCCCACGCCGACAACGTTGGCGGCCGACAGGTCGAGCTCCTGCAACGCGGCGGCCAAGCCGAACGCCTTGTTCACGCCTGCCGGCAGCACCATCACCGCACCCTTGTTGAAGATGATCTGCAGCTCGAGTCCGAGGTCGCGGATCACCTCGAGCACGGTGGTCTCGTGCGGCTCCCAGGTGGCGACGATCGAGCGGCCGACCGACAGCGGCACGTTGCGGCGCTCGAGCGCTTCGACGAACTCCGGGGGTGGCGGTGGCGCGACGCAGCGCTCCTGCTCGGTCGCCGGCTCGTAAAGGAGCGCGCCATTCTCCGCGACGACACGGTCGAACACCTTCACCTGCGGGAAGACCTGCAGCAGCTCGGGCAGCTCCCTGCCGGTGACGAGAATCAGCCGTCGCCCGGAGGCCTTGAAGGCCTCCATCGCCGCCAGCGTCTCGGAGTCCACGGCGCCGTGGTGAGCGATCGTTCCGTCGTAATCGGTTGCGAGGGCGAGGAAGTACACGCGGAATCCCCCTGTTGTCGCTGACAGCACGGGCCCCACGAGCCGCCCTACAGCCGCGCCCCGCTCAGGCTTCGCAATTTGAGGCAGTTCGGCCGGGTAAGTTCATGGGCAGGAGCACCCCCGTTCGCACGTCTTTTCCCCCAACCTCGGTTCGTTCCATGGCTCCGGACACCGCCGGCAGCGCTCCCGACAGCAGCCGATGAGCCCGCCGATCCATCGGATGAAGTACCGAGCTAGCGCGGCGGGTTGCAGCGCTTACCTTCATACTCGAAGCGGTGCAGCGCATACGCCTTGCCGTTCCAGCGCTCGACCGGAAAACAGAAGCCGGGACCGCCCACGGAAATGTCGGGCCAGCCGTTTGCGCCGCGGGAGGACAGGAACTGCGGAATTCCGCTGTTGCTCGACATCACCTTCCAGGCGCCGTTCGGCTGCTTGCTCAACAGCTGGTAGCCCATTTCGGCCGCGCCGTAGCAGAAGCTGCCGCCCTCGGTCACGACGACTTCGGGAAGACCGTCTCCGTTGAGGTCGCGCACGGTCTCGATGGTGGCTCCGGTCGCGTTCGGGTCATCCGCGCACACGACCCATTTGCCCTTGCGCTGCACGGCTTTGGCCGCCTTGAATACGGCAACCTTGTCGGCTTCGCTCAGACTCGCACCGCCGGGGGCAGCCGCGAATGAACCGCCCGTCACCAGACCGACAGCGCCACCGAGCGCCGCCCATGCCACTGCCTTGGCAATCGTCATCGCCCGCTCCTTCGACCCTGCTGTCCCTTGGTTCAACATAGGCGACCGTTGCGGGCATTCAAGTGACGGCTGACGGGACTGACGGCATCGCGGCGTGCGCCAATTCGACAGTCGCGCTCGGCGCCGCGACCGGTCTCCTCGCGCCCCCTTCGCACCGGCCGTTTGCCGCTCCGCGCACTTGCCCGAGCTGACATTGCTCAACGCCTAGAGGCGGAAGGGTTCATTGAGGGCTCAGGCCAATCTCAGCCGAAAAAAACTCGGGTATGGCGTCGTGGCTTTTGTCCAGGTGACTTTGGGTAACCATGCCGGCGAAACGCCGCTACTTTTTGAAAAGCTCGTGGCCAGCATGCCCGAGATACTCTCCTGCCATAACGTCACCGGTGATTGCGACTACATGATTCAAATCGTGGCCGAGGATCTGGACACATACGGGACGTTCGTTCGAGACCAGTTTCGCAAGCTGCCAGGGGTGACCTCGATTCGGTCGAATCTTTCCCTGCGAGACGTGAAGTCTTCTACTGCATTGCCTGTTTGATACGGGGAAGCGACTGTTGTAGTCCGCCATGAAGCACGTGCACATCTCGATATCGAGACAGATGCAATTCACTCAGAAGTCGCGCGCTTGGAGCGCCTAGGAGCAACAGTAGCCTCTCGCAATGATGGGTGGGTAGTCATGCAAGCTCCCAGTGGAAATCGATTCTGCGTTGGCAGCCCCTACCGCGGCGACTTCGAGCAGGGAGCCAACACGTGGGAATGATGCCTCGCAGGCGAACCGCTGAAGTGCGACGAGGCCTGGAAGCCTTTAACCGATTCTCTCCATGCCCACTTTGCGGATAGCGGCAGCATTCCGCGACGCGGACGTCGCAACTTAATGCCGATTTCCAGCAGATCGACATACCGAAGGTCTAGGGGACGGCAGCGCCCCTCCGCGAACGGAATCGATTTCGTCGGGCTCCTTTACACGCGGGCCGCCGGATCCCGCCTGCGAAGCACTAAGCCACTGAAAAGGCGCACACCTTTCGTTGGGTGTGGATCTTGCGCCCACTCTTTGACGTATTGATGGTTGGCGCGCGACTGCCAGGCTAACGCTCCTCGTCGCTATCCACTACTCCGGATGTTCGGCGCGAGACTCCTGAACGTCACCGAATACCGAAGTGCCCGCCGCGCGCCACACGCGGCCGCACCCATCCGTCGTTCACGCTGGCGGAAACGGTGCGGCAATTTCCCCCTGTTGAGAGAAAGGAGCGTAACGATGAACAATCCTTATGTACGCCTCGACAAGAACAACGCAGCCGTTCTAATGGTCGATCACCAAGCCGGCCTGCTGTCGCTGGTGCGGGATATCGAGCCCGACAGGTTCAAGAACAACGTGCTGGCGCTCGCCGATCTGGCGAAATACTTCCGGCTGCCGACGATCCTGACCACGAGCTTCGAGGACGGTCCCAACGGCCCGCTCGTGCCGGAGCTGAAGGAAATGTTCCCGGACGCCGCCTATATTGCGCGGCCCGGCCAGATCAACGCCTGGGATAACGCCGACTTCGTGCAGGCGGTGAAGGCGACCGGCAAGAAGCAGCTGATCGTCGCCGGCGTGGTAACGGAAGTCTGCGTGGCCTTTCCTGCGCTCTCCGCCATCGAAGAGGGCTTCGAGGTTTTTGTCGTGACCGATGCGTCGGGCACTTTCAACGAGGTGACGCGTCATTCGGCATGGGACCGGATGTCCGCCGCCGGCGCCCAGTTGATGACATGGTTCGGCGTCGCATGCGAATTGCACCGTGACTGGCGCAACGACATCGAGGGGCTCGGCACGCTGTTCTCGAACCACATCCCCGATTATCGAAATTTGATCACCAGCTACAACACCTTGAAGTCGGGCCGGTAAGGATTGCAACGCGATCGCGTACGGCACGCGCCATCCGGTATGGCGCGTGACAATGCGCGAGTGGGGTGTCGATCTCCTGCGCCTCGATGTACATGAGGAGAGGATCCTTCATTCGGCGGAAGGCGCTGCGCTTTTCCGCCCTAGGCAAGCTGACCGAGTCCGGCCCAAAAGCGGACGATCAATGCGTCAGAGCAGCATCAATGCGTTGTTGCATCTGGTGAGCATCCAGGGGCGCACTCAGCCAATACCCTTGCGCCGAATCGCAACCCAGTTCTTTCACCGCAGTGAACTGGTCACCGGTTTCCACCCCGTCTGCACACACCGCAATGTTCAGGTTGTGCGCCACATCGATAATCGCCGCCAGGAGGGCCGCCCCGCGGGGATGGGAGGACAACCCTTTCACCAACCTTTGGCCAGGCTTCACCACATCCAACGGGAACTTATCGAGACTGGGAAGTGCCGTCATTTCAGTGCCAAAATCATCAAGGGCCAAGCGCAGGCCGCGCTCTTTCAGTTGGGCCAGCAGGTTCTTTGAGAACTTCGGGTCCCACAGCACGCTCTCCCGCATCTCCAGTTGCAGCATCGAGGCCGGCAGGCCGGTTTCCTCCAGTATGCGTTCGAGCGTTTCCAACAGGCGCGGGTCGCGCAATTGTGTCGCTGACAGGTTCAGCGTCAGCGGCACGGAAAGACCTGCATCGACCCACGCCTTGTGCTGCCGGCAAGCGGTCTGTAACGTCCATTCGCCGATCAGCAGCATCAGCTTGGCATGTTCCGCATCCGGAAGGAACTCGGCCGCTGCGAGCATTCCTCGTTCCGGATGGCGCCACCGCAGGAGCGCCTCGATGCCGGCCATGCGTCCCACATTCTTCAAGTCGAATTGCGGTTGGTAGTACAGGCAAAATTCGTTTTCCCGCAGGGCACGCACCAGTTCCTGCTCCAGACGTTGCGCTTCGAGGAAGGCGGCGCCGAGTTCCTTTCGATAGAACTGGTAATTGAACCGCCCGCGATGTTTGGCTTCATACAAGGCCAGGTCGGCGTGCTTGATCAATTCTTCCGGGTTGGTGGCATCGTTGGGGAAGACAGTGATGCCGATGCTCGCACCGCTGTGCACTTCCTGGCCTTCCAACACACAGGTGCGTCCCAGTTCCTCGACCAGCTTGCCGGCGAATACGCCTGCGGCAGGCGGTTCAGCCAGATGGGTCTGGATCACCACGAATTCGTCGCCGCCCAGCCGGGCCGCCAGGTCGGTGTTGCGCACCTGCGACTTGAGTCGCTTGGCCACCTCCTGGAGCAACAGGTCGCCGATGTGATGCCCCAGTGTGTCGTTGATGGATTTGAACCCATCCAGGTCCAGCAGGTGAAGCGCCACCAGATGTCCATCCCGTTTGGCATAAGCCAGCGCGTCCGTCAGGCGATCATGGAAGGCAGCGCGGTTGGCCAGGCCGGTGAGCATGTCGTGATTGGCCTGGTGATACGACCGTTCCATCGCCCTCTTGAGGTCTGCTTCGGTCTTCTTGCGTTCGGTGATGTCCTCGACAGTCAGGACCAGGTAATGCGGTTTCCCAGGGATGGGCACCAGCGATGCGGTGACATTCACCCAAACCAACGAACGATCCTTGCGAAGGTAACGCTTCTCCATCGCATAGAAGTCGGCCTCGCCTGTGGCCAGCTTCTGAAGCTTGGCAAGCGTTTCTTCCACGTCGCCCGGATGGTTCAACTCCGAGGCGGTCAAGCGGGCGAGTTCGTCTTTGGTATAACCCAGGATATCGGCCAGCTTGGCGTTGGCTTCAAGGACCCTGCCGTCGACGGCGCATTCGGCGATGCCCAGCGGGGCGTGTTCAAACGTGGCACGGAACTTCTCTTCACTGTGCTGCAACGCTTCTTCTGCCTGCTTTCTCTCGGCAATGTCTTCATATATCAAAATGCCCCCTTGCAGCCGGTCCAAGGTGTCGCGCATGAGGCTGGCAGTTATACGGACCCATATCGTGCTGCCATCCTTGCGTAACAGGCGCCTTTCCAGATTAGCCACCCTCCTGCCCCCGGAGAGCAGCCGCTCTGAGCGCCCCCTAATAGTTTCCCTCTCCTCCGGCAGCGCGAGATCGGCACCGGTCAGCCCGACAGCCTCTTCCGGCGAATAGCCGGATAGTTCTGCAAATTTCTTGTTGACGGAAGTGACGTACCCGTTCTGGTCGATATGGATGATGCCAAGCGGCGCATTTTCATAGAGTAAGCGGAACCGTTCTTCACTCTGCCGTAATGCTTCTTCCGCTTGTTTTCTCGCGGTGATGTCAGTAAGGGTGCCGATCAGCCGGACAGCGAGTCCCTGGGCATCCCGCTCAGCTACGGTTGCCTGGGAAAAGATCCAGCGCCAGCTGCCCTCCTTGGCCCGCACCCGCACTTCTGACTGGTGGCGATCGCTTCTGCCCTGGATCATGTCATCGAATTGTTCCGACGCGGCCTCCCGGTCATCCGGATGGACCAGGTTCCACCAGTCGGCCAGGGAAGTCACTTCCCCTGGAGCGTAGCCCAGCATGGTGAAGTGCCGGTTGTCACCGTGTACGGTGGCGGTGGCCATATCCGCGTCATACACGGACGAAGCGCTCGCATCCAAGGCCATCGCCAGGCGCCGTTCGCTGTCCTTGATGGCTTGTTCGGCCCGCTTGCGCTCGGTGATGTCCCGGAAAAGCACGGCAAACCGGCCGGGGCTAGGGCTGAAAGTATGGACCTCGTAATGGCGCCGGGTGTCGGCGTTGTAGGCGTCAAACAAGTCCGGCTTCCCCGTGCGGGCGACGGCGGCGTAGCGGTCGATCCATAGCTGTTCAATTTGGGGGAGACACTCCCGCAGCCGACGCCCCACTATATTTCTGGGGAGGCCGGTCTGGGCATAGAGAGCCTCATTGACTTCCAGATAGCGGAGATCCACTGGATGGCCGGATGAATCGAGGACCGGTTCCCCCAGCATGAAGCCTTCGGTCATGTTGTCGAACAGGGTGCGGTATTTTTCTTCACTGGCCCGCACCGCTTCTTCCGCCTTCTTTTTCTCGGTGATGTCTAGTAGGGTCGTGCAGCTCATTTGCTGCCCGCTTTCATCCAGGAAGAGTTTGGAGGCGACCCGAGCTTCAAACTGTTCACCGCCTTTGCGGATAAAAGTCATCTCGGCTACGGCAGCCCCTGTGGCAGCACGCTCTGCCCAGGCGTCCACGAATCTCGGATCGGTCAGCTCAACCAGATCGTCCCGTCGCTTATCCAACAGTTCCTGTTCTGCATAGCCGAACAAATGGCATGCCGCTGAATTTGCGTTGAGAATGGCGCCATCAGTCGGCCTCGTGAGCAGTATTGCGTCATGGCTGTTTTCGAACAGGGCAAGATATTTGGCTTCATTCGTTTTGTGGCGACTGATGTCGTGCGTCAGTTTGGCAAAGCCCCGCAGCTTGCCTGCCTCGTCCTTGAGCGCCGTGAGCGTTGTCGCCGCCCAGAAAGACGTATGGTCCTTTCTTACCCTTAGCCCTTCTTCTTGGTAGGTACCATTCTGCACTGCAATTTCCAGTGCACGATGAGGTTGATCTGCCGCCACCTCTTCAGGTAGGTAACACACGGAAAAATGGCAACCGATAATTTCCTGTGGCGCATAACCGTACAAGCGCTCCGCGCCCGCATTCCAGCTTTGGATTCGGCCGGTTGGGTCGAGCATATAGATGGCAAAGTCGAGAATTTGGTCGGCGAACAATCCCCAATTCTCTGCGTATTCAGCCAAATTTTCGCTTTGCACGACGTCCATAGCAATTCGCCTTGAATTAATGACACACGCTCGTTCCTGCTTATTGTTCCCGCAACATATGCTTAGCCCAGCTTCTGACAGTGTGGTTTCAGTTCCAGAGAGTTAATGAAGGAAGCCCCGCCTGCCTGCCGTTAACTTCATAAGGTGGAAGAGTCCGATTTTGAAGTAGCGTACCTGTTTATGCGGGCAATTGAGGCGACTCAGCGTTAACTGGCCGATAAACACCGCGTCGACGAGCAGCGGAAGCGCGGCGAGACGTTCGACGAGCTCGCGCTCCTCGTCGATCGACACGACGTCCGCCTCGTAGCGGAAGCCTTCGGGCGCCGCGGCGCCGGCGTTTTCCTGTCATCGCGATCCCCTTCGCTCGAACACGCTCGACGGGCAAAGCGCCCTAAAAGGTCTTGGCGGCGCCCGGCCCTCGCCTTTTGCTTCGTCCGCAGCAAATGCCGCTCCGACGCTACGCCCGATGCCCGCGGCTCCCGCCGCCGGTCTGGATCTCCGTTCGAGATCCGGTGCTGTTCCCCCTCTCGCGGTGTGGATTCAGTTGCACGAACGGGATAGGTCCTGCGCGCTGCGGATAGTCCCTCTCCTGCCCCGGCCCTAGGGTTACAGCCATGGAAAACCCTTCACTTCGCCGACAGACGAGGCCTCCGGAGAGCGACACGCCCATGGACAGATTTCCCGAGAACTTCGCGGGATGCGCGCCGACGCACGCATTCGCCGCGACGCCGCCCGCCTCCAGCCGCCCTGTTTCGCGCAGATCGCTCGCACGCGCGCCGGTCGCGATCCTGCCGTGGGCGATCATCGGCGGGCTACTCTGGGCCGGGCTCTTCATCAAGCCGCAGCCGGTCGGCATCACGGTGCAGCCGCCGGTGCTCGAACAGCGTGACCATTTCTACGGCCTCGCGCTCGCGCCGGGCGGGCAGGTGTGGGTCGCCGGGTCGAACGGCAAGATCCTCGCGCTCGGCGGGGACGGCCGCGCGGAGCGCTTCGCGACGCCGACGGACCGGACGCTGCAGGACATCGCGGTGTGGGACGCGTCGCACGCGGTCGCGGTCGGCAACGACGGCGTGATCCTGTTCACCGCCGACGCGGGCCGCACATGGACGGCGGCGACCGGTGTGCCGCGCTCCGAGGTCGCGAACAAGCTCAACCGCGTGCGCGTCGCCGCGGGTGGCGTCGCGGCCGCGACCGGGGAGATGGGCGCGCTCTTGATGAGTCGCGACCACGGCCGCACGTGGGCGCGGCTGCGCGACGAGGAGGACGTCGCGTGGAACGACGTCGCGTTGCTCGGCGAAGGCCGTATCCGCGTCGTCGGCGAGTTCGGCCGCATCCTGATCAGCGATGACGACGGCGCGAGCTGGAGCGAGGTCGAGGCGCCGGTGCCGAGTTCGCTGATGGCGCTCGCCTTCCGCGACGCGGACGTCGGCGTCGCCGTCGGGCTCGAGGGCGTCGTGCTCGTGACGCGCGACGGCGGCCGCGAGTGGCGCCAGGTCGACATCGGCGTCCACGACCACATGTTCGACATCGCCTGGGACCGCGCGGGCAGCCGCTGGGTCGGCGCGGGCAGTCTCGGGCGCTGGGTGCGCGCCGACGCGGACGCCGCGAACTGGAGCACGGCGCGCCTCGACGCGCGCGACCTGTCGTGGCACACGCGCGTCGTCCCCGCCGGCGAGCTGGCCTGGTTCGCCGGGGCCAACGTCGGACGCTGGGACGGCACGCGCTGGATGCCGCTCGGCAACTGAGCGCCGCACCGCGCATCCCCCCGCGCCTTTCATTCCCCGCACCGAGAGACCATCATGATCGAACGCATTGCCGCCTTCTGCATTCGCCGGCGCGACTGGGTCGTCGGCAGCCTCGCGCTGCTGACCCTGGTGCTGAGCTGGTTCGCGCTGCACATCGAGGTCCGCACCGTCTTCGAGGACATGCTGCCGTCGCGGCACGAGTACGTGCAGACGCACCAGAAGTTCAAGGACACATTCGGCGGTTCGAACATGGTCACGATCATGTTCGAAGTGCCCGACGGCGAGATCTTCCAGCCCGCCGTGCTCGAGAAGGTCCGCACCGTGACGCTCGGGCTGCGCGAAGTGTCCGCGGTCAATCCGTACCAGATCACGTCGCTCGCGTCGAAGAAGCTCAAGGAAGTGCGCGCCTCGACCGACGGTATCGAGACGCGGCCGCTGATGTGGCCCGATCTGCCGGCGAACGCCGACGAACTCGCCGCGCTGCGCGAGTCGGTGCTGCGCAATCCGCTCGTCTACGGCCCTTTCGTCTCGAAGGACCTGCAGGCGACGCTGATCACCGTGGACTTCATCGACCGCGAAGTGGATTACGCGAAGGTGTTCGCCGAGATCCGCGACCTTGTCGCGAAGGTCGATGACGGCAGCGTCGAGATCCGCGTCGTCGGCGACCCGATCCTCTACGGCTGGGTCAATCACTACGTGCCCGAGACGGTGAACCTCGTCGCCGCCGCGCTCGGCCTGACGCTCGCGATGCTCTTCGTGCTGCTGCGCACCTGGCGCGGCGTGCTGCTGCCGCTGCTCGCGGGCGTCGTCAGCGCGATCTGGGCGCTCGGCATCTGCCGCCTGATCGGCATCCACTTCGAGCCGCTCGTCATCGTCGTCGCGATGCTGATCACGTCGCGGGCGGTGTCGCACTCGGTACAGATCGTCAATCGCTTCGACGACGAGCTCGAGCTGATCGCGGTCGACGGCGACAGCGCGCGGACCGCGGCGCGCGTCGCGCTCGCGGACCTCTTCCGCCCCGGGATGCTCGGCGTGATCGCCGACGCCGCGTGCATGGCGGTCGTCGCGCTCTCCCCGATCCCGATGCTGCAGAAGCTGACCGTGCTGTCGGTCGTCTGGGTGTCGACGCTGACGATCAGCGCGGTGATCCTGACGCCGGTGCTCTTGTCGTATATCCGCCGGCCGCACGGCACGGTGCACCCGGTGAACCTCGCGCCGCTCTTGCGCCGCGTGCTCGACCTCGGCGTGTGGATGGCGACGTCGCGCTTCCGCTTCGCGGTGATCGGCTGCAGCGTGGTCGTCGTCGCGATGTCGGGTCTCTACGCGTTCAACCTGAAGATCGGCGACGCGAACCCCGGCTCGCCGATCCTGTGGCCGGAGTCGACGTACAACCGCGATTCGGCCGCGATCAACGCGCGCTTCCAGGGTGTCGACCGGATGTTCATCGTGCTCGGCGAGGACGGCAAGGAGGGCCTCGTCAAGAGCAACGATGTCTTGCTCGCGATGAACCGCTTCCAGCGCTTCATCGAGGCGCAGCCCGAAGTCGGCGGCACGGTGTCGATCGCCGACGTGCTGCCGGTGGTGAACAGCACGCTGCGCGAAGGCAACCCGCGCTACCTCGAATTGGGCGACAGCCAGAAGGTCAACGGCAGCCTGATGGCGATCCTCGATTCCGTCTCCGAACCCGGCGACATCGACCGCTTCTCCGACAACCAGTACGCGAACGGCGCGATCACGATGATGTTCCGCGACCGCCAGGGCGAGACGATTCGCACCGCGGTCGCGCGCGTGAAGGAGTTCATCGCGCAGAACCCGCTGCCGGAAGGCCAGTGGCAGCTCGCCGGCGGGCTGATCGGCGTGATGGCCGCGGTGAACGAAGTGATCCTGTCGAGCCAGATCGAAGCGGTCGCGCTCGCGCTGCTGGTGCTCGTCGTGATCTGCACGGTCGTCTATCGCTCGACGGTCGCCGGGATGCTGTTCATGGTGCCGGTGATCATCTCGAACACGCTGACCTTCAGCTTCATGGCGTGGAAAGGCATCGGCATGAACATCAACACCGTGCCGGTCGCCGCGCTCGGCATCGGGCTCGGCGTCGACTACGCGTTCTACATCGCCGACCGCATCAAGGAAGAGATCGCCGCCGGGCATCCGCCCGAGCGCGCGATCGCGACCGCGCTCCACTCCGCCGGCATGGGCGTCGTCGTCACCGCGAGCGTGCTGATCTTCAGCACGCTGCTGTGGTGGGCGTCGTCGCTGCGCTTCCAGGCGGAGATGGGCCTGCTGATGGCGATCTGGCTCGGGATCTCGGCGATGTCGGCGCTCTTCGTGATGCCGTCGGTGATCTACGTGTTCCGTCCCGCATTCATCTTCGGCCCGCGCGAGCGCGCGGCGCCTGTCGTGCTGCACCCGGCGATGCAGCGCGCCTGATCCACGGTTTCCTTCCACGCAGCACCTTTCGATCCATCCAGGGAGACAACATGAAAAGGAAAGGAGCTTCCGGTGCGCGCGTGCGTGCCGGGCTGAAGAAGCTCGGCGCCGCGGCGGCACTCGCGGTGGCGGGGATGCCGCTGCATGCCGCCGATGACAGCCTGCGGGTCGACGGTTACCTGCGCGAGGAACTGTCGTGGAACAGCTCGGACTGGGACGATACGCCCGACGACGACCGCGGCAAGCTGTCGATGGCGCGCACGACCGCGCGGCTGAACATCGACTGGAAGGCGACGCAGGACATCTCGGTCGTCGCGAAGCTGCGCGCGGTCGGCGAGTACCGGACGAGCTTCCTGAACGACCTCGAGAAGATGGGCGCGCACAATTACCACGAAGGCGCGCGCGGCGACATCATGAAGCTCTACAACCGCAACGACATCGGCGACGTCGTGCGTGAGCTGTACATCGATTTCCCGCTCGGCGAGCGCTCGCGGATGCGCTTCGGCAAGCAACAGATCGCGTGGGGCGAGACCGATTTCTTCGCCGCCAACGACCTCGTCCACGGCTTCGACTACACCTGGCGCACCTTCCTCGAACCCGCGAACGAGGAGCTGCGCAAGACCAACATCATGTTCAAGCTGAACGTCGATGTGCCGGAGCTGGATGGCGGCGTCGAGGCGTTCTTGCGCCCGGGCTGGGACCGCAAGGAGGACATCGGCACGGAGCTCGACGTCTACGGGGGCCGCTGGTCCGGGCATCCATATGCCGGCATCGATTTCCGCAACATCGACCCGTACGACTTCGACAACAAGGAAGGCGACTACAAGGACACGACCGGCGGCATCCGATGGAGCGGCCTCGCCGGCGACATCAACTATTCCGTGTCGTACCTGAAGACGTTCTGGCCAATGCCAATCATGAACGGCACGAGCAAGTTCAACGGCATGCCCGGCACGAGCCCCGTCGACACGGTCGGGCGTCCGGACACGACCGGCCTCTTCGGCAACATCATCTACCCGATGGTCGACGTCTTCGGCTTCACCGCCAGCGGCTACGCGGAGTGGGCCGACGCGGTGTTCAGCACCGAGGTCGCATACATCACGGACCTGCCGTACCAGATCTCGCAGCTCCCCGGCTCGTTCGCATCGCAGGTCGTCGCGCCCGGCTTCGACGGCATCGAGCGCAAGGACGTGCTGGCGTGGATGCTGCGGATGGACAAGAACATCGCGGCGACGCAACGCCTCTTCGGCAGCGAGAAGCCGATGTTCTTCTCGGTGCAGCTCTTCGACAAATGGGTGCAGAGCTACGACCACGACGAGCGACTGCTGAACACCGTCGGCTGGGGCGCGAGGACGAAGGAGCACTCGTTCCTGCTGACCGGCATCTTCAGCTTGAGCTACGACAACGGGCGCATCAAACCGGAACTCGTCGTCGGCAAGGACCTGACCTACGGCGGCGGCTTCGCGGTGCCGTCGGTGACGGTGGAGCTTGCGAAGGACTGGCGCTGGAAGGTCGAGTACGACGCGTTCTGGTCGGACGAAAAGCGCGATCTGACCGACTGCGCGACCTGCGACGACACCGGCTTCTTCGGCATCTTCCACGACCGCGACCAGCTCTACACGAGCCTGACCTACCTGTTCTGACACCCGGACGGAGAACGACGATGACACTGCACAAACCCCTGCTCGGCGCGCTCGCCGCCACCCTGATGACGACGACGCTCGTGGCCGGTGCGGCCGAACTGCCCGAAGGCACGGTGATTTCGGCCGAGAACATCGACAAGATCAAGAGCGACACCTTCGAGGGCCACACCGTCGAGAGCCTGCTGTCGGAGCGCATGGAATGGCGGATCCGCAACAACGGCTGGAAGCTGCCGCTCGCGAAGTCGAAGGAGATCCCGCTCGACCCGAAATGGGTCAAGGCGTCGCAGGCCAACGCCGGCAAGACGAAGATCAACGCCGAGACCTGTCAGGTCGACGGCTGGAGCGCGGGCCAGCCGTTTCCGAACATCGACATGAAGGATCCGCAGGCCGCCGAGAAGGTCGTCTGGAACTGGCACCTCGGCCAGCTCTCCGGCGACGTCGCGTACGTGCCCTACTTCACGCAGGCGCTGATCGACGGCGCGAAGGGCGTGCACGCCGAGCCGGTCGCCGAATTCACGCGCTACGCGATGAAGGGGCGGCTGTCGGGCGACGCGGTCGAAGGCGACGGCGGCGAGCGCAGCCGCCAGCTCCTGTACTTCAAGGGGCCGGCCGACATGAAGGGGCTCGGCACCTTCAGCATCATGTACGACTCGACGAAAGTGAACGACGTCTGGGCCTACATCCCCGCGGTGCGGCGCGTGCGGCGGCTGTCGGGCGGCGCGTGGATGGACCCGATCGGCTCGTCGGACCAGCTGCAGGACGACCTCGAAATTTTCAACGCGCGCCCGTGCTGGTACCCCGGCTACAAGATGCTCGGCAAGCGCTGGGTGCTCGCGGTCGCGAACAGCAAGACGCCGCTGTGGAACAAGAACGGCAAGGACTTCGCCGAGAAGTACCCGGTGCTCGAAAACGCCGCGCCGTTCTGGAACATGAACAACAACCGCTTCGAGCCGCGCGAGGTCTACGTCATCGAGGCGACGACGCCGTCCGAGCACCCGTACAGCAAGAAGGTCCTCTACGTCGACACGAAGTACCCGCGCATCTATTACGGCGAGGCGTACAACCGCAAGGGCGAGTTCTGGAAGTTCATGGAATTCCACTCCTACGCGGCGAAGGCCGAGGACGGCTTCGGCGACGTGCGCACGAGCGGCGGCGCGATCATCGACTTCCAGCGCAACCACGCGACGGTGTTCCTCGTCGATAGCGGGACGTGGAAGACGAACATTCCGGGCGTGAGCTCGAAGGACTACTCGCTGCAGAGCTTGCAGGCGGCGGGCCGCTGAACTGCCGAGCCGGACCGGGCGGGCCCCGCCGTCACGCCCGGCCGCCCGCTTCACGCTTCAAGCGCGTCCTCCAATTCGCCCGGCGATGGTATTGCCGGGCGTTTTTTTCCGCGCCTCGGCGGCGGGAAGCGGCCCCGAAAGGGGCCGAAGAAGGTACCCGCAGTAAGGAGGAGACGTGGCGCGGGTACCCGCAGCCGCTAGCGCTTCATGATCTTCAGCGTCTGGATCGACGTGTATTCCTCGAGTCCGTAGCGGCCGAACTCGACACCCAGCCCGGACTGCTTGACGCCGCCGAACGGCGCGTCCGGCTGCAGCGCGCCGTGCTCGTTGACCCACGCGGTACCGCATTCGAGCCGCCGCGCGAGTTCGGCCGCCCTGGCGCGGTCGTTCGACCAGATCGAGCCGCCGAGCCCGTTCTCGTTGTCGTTCGCGCGCCGGATCGCATCGTCGACATCCGTGTAGCGGATCACCGGCAGCACCGGCCCGAACTGCTCTTCATCGACGACGCGCATCCCGTCCTTCGCCTCGGCGATGACCGTCGGCTCGAAGAAGAAGCCCGCGCCCGCCTTCACCCTGCCGCCGGCGACGATGCGCGCGCCGTGCTCCTTCGCATCCTCGACCAGCTCGCGCACGAAATTGAGCTGCGCCTTGTTCTGCACCGGCCCGAGCTGCGTGCCCTCGGCGAGCCCGTCGTCGACGACGGTTTCACCGGCGATGCGCGCGAGCTCGGCGACGACATCGTCGTAGATGCTGTCGTGCACGTAGAGGCGCTTGAGGCACGCGCAGGTCTGGCCGTTGTTGTGGAAACCGACGCCGAACAGCTTCGGCGCGACCGCCTTCGGATCGACGTCCGGCAGCACGATGCCGGCGTCGTTGCCGCCGAGCTCCAGCGTCAGCCGCTTCAGGTTGGCCGCGGCGTTCTGCATGATGCTGCGCCCGGTCGGCGTCGAGCCGGTGAAGACGATCTTGTCGATGCCGCGGTGCTTCGCGATCGCGGAGCCGACGCCCGACTCGCCGGTGACGATGTTCAGCACCCCCGGCGGCAGGATGGTGTTGGCGAGTTCGACGAGGCGGATCGTCGCCGTCGGCGTCGACGACGCCGGCTTCACGACGACCGTGTTGCCCGCCCGCAGCGCCGGAATCACGTGCCAGATCGCGATCATCAGCGGCCAGTTCCACGGCGTGATCGACGCGACGACGCCGAGCGGCTTGCGGTGCACTTCAACCCGCGCGTCGTCGTTGTCCTGGATCACCTCGACCGGCAGCTCCAGATCGGCGGTCGCGTGCGTCCACGCGATCGCGCCGCCGACTTCCATCCCGGACCCGATGCCGTTCAGCCCGCCCAGCGGCTTGCCGCTCTCCTTCGTCACAAGCTCCATCAGCTCGGCCATGTTCGCCTCGATCGCCGCGCCGATCGCGTGCAGCAGGCGCTTGCGCTCGGCCTCGGGGAGGCCGCTCCAGGCCGGGAATGCCGCCCGCGCCGCGGCGACCGCCGCGTCCACATGCGTCGCATTGCCGGCCTGCACTTGCGCGAACGGCTCGCCGGTCGCCGGGTTGATGACGTCGAAAGTGCTTTCGGCCTTCACCGGCTGGCCGTTGATGATCATGTTGAAAATCCCCATGTCGCCTCCTCTTGTGATGTTTTCGGTACGGTTCGGTCGCTCGCGTTTGCAGGTGGCAAGACTAGGCGACCATTGCGATCGGGCGTTAGCCGAACTCGGCAAGTCGGGCGGACGCCGATCCAAGACCTGCTTCGAGCGCACGGCATCCGGGTGGTTGCTGCAATGATGGTAGTTGCGATGGCGCGCAATTTCCGCGCTTTTGGAGGCACAGGAAGCCCGACATACGCACGCTTTGCGCAGGTCCAACCGATTTCACGCAACTTCATTTCACCGGGCGACGCCGGTGCGGAATCTGTACCAGATCGGCGCCTCGGGCTTCCCCGTCGCGAACGCGCTGGCGCGCCGTTGAACCCTCGCCCAAGCCGCGTCGCGGCGACGCGCGCCCCTCCCGGTGGGGGGCCCGTCCGCCCGCTCGCGCGTCCACTCTTCGTGTACTGGCCGGCCCGAACCGGGGTCGAATCACGCGCGCGCCGGTCGCGGGCCGTCAACGGCCGCGGCAGTTGCAGATCGGGCCGGGAAAGGCGTTCGCAATGCGTCTGCCCCGGCGCTTCGACCGAGCGCGGGGCGGACCCGGCGCAGCCGGTCCCGCCCTCCCGCAGGGGTCGGGACGACGCTTCGTGCTCGCGGGGGCCGGGTCGATAACACCGCGCCGTTGCAGGTGAAATTCGCAGTTCCATGAAAATTCATGTTTCCATTGACACGCGAACTGTTCATACTTAAAGTAGTTTCCACAACGAATCCCCGACGCTTCCGGCGGCCCTGCGGACGCGGACAGAGGGAATAACGAGGAGACAAGATGGCCGAGATCGAGCACGCCGCGACGACGTCGCAGCGCGAGTGCGGTGGACGCGCCCCGACCCCGCGCAGCGGCGCGGGTGGCGGAATCCCCTGCCGGAGGGCGCGCCGTGGCTGAGCGTTCGTTCAAGAAGGAAGTCCAGCAGCTGCGCATCCCCGCCGGCGAAGAGTTCCGCGGCGAAGGCATCCTCGCGGTCACGAAGGCGCTGCTGCAGTCCGGCGTCGGCTACGTCGCCGGCTACCAGGGCTCGCCGATCTCGCACCTGATGGACGTGCTCGCCGACGCGAAGGAGATTCTCGACGAGCTCGGCGTGCATTTCGAGGCGAGCGCGTCCGAAGCGACCGCGGCCGCAACGCTCGCGGCGTCGGTGCATTACCCGATCCGCGGCGCGGTGACATGGAAGTCGACCGTCGGCACGAACGTCGCGTCCGACGCGCTCGCGAACCTCGCATCCGGCGGCGTCACCGGCGGCGCGCTGATCATTATCGGCGAGGACTACGGCGAAGGCTCGTCGATCATGCAGGAGCGGTCGCACGCGTTCGCGATGAAATCGCAGATGTGGCTGCTCGACCCGCGCCCGAACCTCGAATCGATCGTCAAGGCCGTCGAGGACGGCTTCGAGCTGTCCGAGGCGAGCAGCACGCCGGTGATGCTCGAAATGCGCATCCGCTCGTGCCACGTGCATGGTCGCTTCATCACGCGCGAAAACCGCCGCCCCGCGTTCAGCCTCGCCGACGCGCTCGCGAACCCGCGCCGCGACACCGGCCGCATCGTGCTGCCGCCCGCGTCCTTCTTGCATGAACACGAGAAGATCCGCGACCGCTGGCCGGCCGCGGTGAAGTTCATCCGCGAGCGAAAGCTCAACGAGTTCTTCGACGGCGACTTCGAGGACGTCGGCCTGATCCTGCAGGGCGGCCTCTACAACGGCGTGATTCGCGGGCTGCAGTTGCTCGGCCTCGCCGATTCGTTCGGCAACAGCCGCATTCCGCTGTACGTGATGAACGTGACCTACCCGGTCATCGACGACCAAGTCCTCGAGTTCTGCGACGGCAAGCGCGCGGTGCTGCTGCTCGAGGAAGGGCAGCCCGACTTCATCGAGCAGAACCTGCACGCGATCCTGCGCAAGGCCGGCGTCGCGACGAAGCTCGCCGGCAAGGACGTGCTGCCGATGGCGGGCGAATACACGACCCAGGTGATGCGCGACGGCATCGAGGCGTTCCTCAAGGCGAACGAGCCGCGCGCACTGGCGACGGGCGAACACACCGCCGACGGCCGGGGCCACGACCAGGCGGCGTGCGAGTCCGCACAGAAATCCGCGGCGGTGCCGATCACGTTCCACCCGAACGTCCAGGCACTCGCGTCGGTCGTGCCGCCGCGCCCGGCCGGCTTCTGCACCGGCTGCCCGGAGCGACCGATCTTCGCCGCGATGAAGCTCGCGCAGGCGGACCTCGGCGAGCATCACATCTCGTGCGACATCGGCTGTCACCTGTTCTCGATCCTGCCGCCGTTCAACCTCGGCGCGACGACGATGGGCTACGGCCTCGGCGCGGCGTCGAGCTCGGCGTTCAACGTCAAGCACGGCAAGCGCTCGATCTCGGTGATGGGCGACGGCGGCTTCTGGCACAACGGGCTCACGTCGGGAATCGGCAACGCCGTATTCAACAAGAACGACGGTGTCATCGTCATCGTCGACAACTTCTACTCGTCGGCGACCGGCGGCCAGGACATCCTTTCGTCGCGCGCCGACAACCCGGACCGCACGACGAAGAACCCGATCGAGAAAGCGATCCGCGGCGCCGGCGTCAAGTGGGTGCGCACGATCGACCGCACCTACGACGTCGCCCGGATGCGCGACACACTCGAAGAGGCGCTGACGACGACGGCCGACGGCCCGAAAGTCATCATCGCCCAGTCCGAGTGCATGCTGAACAAGCAGCGCCGGGTGAAACCGCTCTTCAACAAGGCGGTGAAGGCCGGCGAGCGCGTCGTCAAGGAGCGCTTCGGCGTCGATCCGGACGTGTGCACCGGCGATCACGCGTGCATCCGCTTGTCCGGCTGTCCGTCGCTGTCGGTCAAGGACAGCGGCGACCCGCTGAAGGAAGACCCGGTCGCGCACGTCGACAGCAGCTGCGTCGGCTGCGGCAACTGCGGCGAGGTCGCCGAAGCCGCGGTGCTGTGCCCGTCGTTCTACCGCGCCGACATCATCCACAACCCGACATTCCGCGACCGCTTCGTCGCGAGAATGCGCGGCGCGGTGATCGGCTGGCTGCAACGCCGTCGCGCGGCACGTCTCGCGCGTTTCGCGCTGTGAGGAATCCGAAATGAGCCAAATCGTTCTTCACCCGGGCACCCCGATCAAGATCGCGATCCTCGCGATGGGCGGACAGGGCGGCGGCGTGCTCGCCGACTGGACCGTCGAGATGGCCGAAGCGGCCGGCTGGTGGGCGCAGACGACCTCCGTGCCGGGCGTCGCGCAGCGCACCGGCGCGACGATCTACTACGTCGAGTTGCTGCCCGAGTCGGCCGCACAGGCCGCCGGGCGGCCGCCCGCGCTCGCGATGATGCCGACGCCGGGCGACGTGGATCTCGTCGTCGCGGCCGAGCTGATGGAAGCCGGTCGCGCGATGCAGCGCGGCCTGGTGACGCCGGACCGCACGACGCTGATCACCTCGACGCACCGCAGCTACGCGGTCGCCGAGAAGGCCGCGCCGGGCAACGGCATCGCCGACCCGAACAAGGTCATCGACGCCGGCCGGGAAGCCGCGAAGCGCCTGCTGTGCTTCGACCTGCAACAGCTCGCCGAACGCGCGGGCAGCGTGATCTCGGCGAGTCTCTTCGGTGCGATCGCGGGGTCCGGCGCGCTGCCGTTCGCACGCGACGCATTCGAGGAGACGATCCGCCACGGCGGCGTCGGCGTCGAAGCGAGCCTGCGGGCGTTCGCACTCGGCTTCGAGGCCGCGGCTTCTGCCCCGGCCGAGCCGGCGCCGATCAACACGTCCCGCGCGCTGCCGGACGTCCCCGGCCACGCGGCTGACCCGCGCGTGCAGGCGCTGCTCGACGACGTCCGACGCTTCCCGACGGCCGCGCAGCCGCTGCTCGTCGCCGGGGTGCGGCGACTGATCGACTACCAGGACGTCGCGTATGCCCAGGACTATCTGCGCACGCTGCAGGGCTTGCGCGAGCTCGACGCGAAAGCGGGTGGCGACGCGCGAGACTGGGCGCTGACGCAGGCCGCCGCGCGCTATGTCGCGGTCGCGATGAGCTACGACGACGTGATCCGCGTCGCCGACCTGAAGACGCGCGGCAGCCGCTTCGAGCGCGTGCGCAGCGAAGTCGGCGCGAAGGCCGGCCAGCTCGTCTATACAACCGAGTTCATGCATCCGCGCCTCGAGGAAATCTGCGGCACGCTGCCCGCTCCGCTCGGGCGCTGGCTGGAGAACTCGAAGGCGGTCGGCGGCTTCATCCGCCGCCGCGTCGAAAAGGGCCGGCGCGTGCAGACCGGCACGCTGACGTGGTTCCTCGCGCTGTACGGCGTCGCCGGCATGCGGCGCTTTCGCCGCGCCACGCTGCGCCACCGGATCGAGACCGCGCACCTGCGCGACTGGCTCGAACGCGCGACGCGCATCGCGGCCGCCGACTACGCGCTCGGCGTCGAGGTGCTGAACTGCCGCCGGCTGATCAAGGGCTACAGCGGCACGCACGACCGCGGCGACAAGCGCTTCGAGCGGCTGATGAGCGCCGCCGACCGGCTGCTCGGCCAGCCCGACGCCGCCGCGACGCTGCGCGGCCTGCGCGAAGCCGCGCTCGCCGACGAGGAAGGCAAGGCACTCGACGCGCAGCTCGCGCAACTGCTGCGCGGCCGCGCCGCGGCCGGCTCCCCGCAAGCGCTCGACACCCGCCGCGTCGCGGCCTGATCCCTCCGCCCGAACGGTAGCCGGCTGCCGCATAGACAGCATTTTTTTCGAGGACCAACCACCATGCGCACGTTCGAACTCGTAGTCCGCTCCGTCACCACGCCGACGCCGCTGATCCGCGCGTTCGAGCTCGCCGCGCCCGACGGCAGTCCGCTGCCCGCCTTCACCGCCGGTGCGCATCTGCAGGTCGCGATCCCCGGCCTCGCCGATCCGCGCTGCTACTCGCTGATCGAACTGTCGCCGGCCGCCGGCGCGTTCGAGCGCTACCGCCTCGGCGTGCGGATCGAGGACGCGAGCCGCGGCGGCTCGCGCTTCATGCATGCGCTGAAAGCCGGCGACCGCGTCACCGTCACCGGGCCGAAGAACGACTTCCCGCTGCACGAACCGGCTCTGGGCGAACCCCCGGTCGTGCTGCTCGCCGGCGGCATCGGCATCACGCCGATCGCGAGCATGGCCGCCGCGCTGAAGGCAGCCGGACGGCCGTTCGAACTCCATTACAGCGGCCGCAGCCGCGACCAGCTCGCCTTCACTGACGAACTCGCCGCGCTCGCCGGCGACGCGCTCGCGCTGCATGCGGACGACGACGACGCGACGCGGCTCGACCTCGGCGCGCTGCTCGACGCGCGGCGCCCGAACGGCATCGACGCGTGCCATCTCTACGTCTGCGGCCCGAAAGCCATGATCGACGCGGCCATCGCGGGCGCGAAAGCGCGCGGCTGGCCGGCGGACAACGTGCATTTCGAACTCTTCGCGACGGCGGCTCCGGTCGCCGGCGACCAGCCGTTCGAACTCGAGCTGCGCCAGTCCGGCAAGGTATTGGTGGTGCCGGCCGACAAGACGATCGCCGAAGTGATGGAAGAAGCCGGCTGCGACCCGATGATCGACTGCAAGCGCGGCGAATGCGGCGTGTGTTCGGCGACCGTGCTCGAAGGCGTGCCCGACCACCGCGATTACGTGCTGTCGGACGCCGAGAAGGCCGAAGGCAAGCTGATCCAGATCTGCATCTCGCGCGCGAAGACGGCGCGGCTGGTGCTCGATCTTTAAAAAAACCACAGACGAGAAAACTCGCAGGAGGAGACCAGGATGGACCGCTACAGAGAGAACCCCGAAGCCGTGCGCGCGCTCGTGCGCGACCTCGAAGTGCATAAGGACACCTACATCGACCAGGAGCTGTTCGAGCTCGAGATGGAACATCTCTTCGCGAACACCTGGGTCTATGTCGGCCACGCGAGCCAGGTGCCGAACAAGGGCGACTTCTACACGACGACGGTCGGCACCGAGCCGGTCGTCATGGTGCGCCACACCGACGATTCGATCCGCGTGTTGTACAACCGCTGTCCGCACAAGGGCGTCAAGGTCGCCGGCGAGACCTGCGGCAACACCGGCAAGTTCTTCCGCTGCCCGTACCACGCGTGGACGTTCAAGACCGACGGCGCACTGCTCGCGGTGCCGTTGAAAAAAGGCTACGAGAACACCGGCTTCGATTCGTGCGAGGCGAAGCACGGCATGGCCGCGGTTGACAACGTGAAGGTCTACCGCGACTTCGTGTTCTGCCGTCTCAACCCGAACGGCATCTCGTTCGAGGACTACTTCGGCGAGTCGCTGTCGACGCTCGACAACATGGTCGACCGCTCGCCCGAAGGCCGGCTCGAGGTCGCCGGCGGCGTGCTGCGTTACATGCACGACTGCAACTGGAAGATGCTCGTCGACAACCAGACCGACACCTGCCATCCGATGGTCGCGCACGAGTCGTCGGCCGGCACCGCGGTGAAAGTCTGGAAGGAAGCACCGGAAGGCACGCCGAAGCCGATGGCGGTCGAGCTCTTCGCGCCGTTCGTGTCGTCGTACGAGTTCTTCGAGAACATGGGCATCCGCGTGTGGGACAACGGCCACGGCCACACCGGCGTCGGCGACTCGATCCACGCCGCGTACTCGCCCGCGCCCGGTTACTGGGAGCAGATGGTCGCCGCCTACGGCGAGGAGCGCGCGAAAGCGATCCTCGGCGACACGCGGCACAACACCGTGTATTTCCCGAACATCATGGTCAAGGGGCCGATCCAGACGCTGCGCATCTTCAAGCCCATCGCCGCGAACAAGACGCTCGTCGAGTCCTGGACCTTCCGCCTCGTCGGCGCGCCCGACCTGCTGCTCGAACGCACGCTGATGTACAACCGGCTGATCAACGCGCCGACCTCCGTCGTCGGCCACGACGACCTCGAGATGTACGAGCGCGCGCAGGAAGCGCTGCAGTCGCGCGGCCGCGACTGGATCAACGTCGCACGGCTGTTCGACCCCGCCGAGAAGGACCGGAAGAACGTCGCGACGAACGGCACGAACGAGTGGCAGATGCGCAACCAGTTCCGCGCGTGGGCGCGGTTCATGACCGAGACGATGTGAGGCCAGGACAATGACGATCGACATCACGCACAAGACCCTGACCGACTTCGTCTACGCCGAAGCACGCATGCTCGACGAGCAGCGCTTCGGCGACTGGCTGAACCTCTTCGCCGAGGACGGCTACTACTGGATGCCGCTCGCACACGGCCAGACCGACCCGCGCCTGCAGACGTCGCTGCTGTACGAAGACAAGCTCCTGCTGCGCGTGCGCGTCGAGCGCCTCGCCGGCCAGCGCACGTTCTCGCAGCAGCCGAAGAGCCGCTGCCACCACCTGCTGCAGGCGCCGTCCGTCGAATCGTCGGCCCCGGCGGGCGAGCACGTCGTGCGCACGGCGTTCCACTACGTCGAGACGCGCGAGGACCGGCAGACGCTGTACGCGGGCTGGACGACGCACCATCTCGTCGCCGACGGCGATGCGCTGAAGATCCGCTTGAAGCGCGTCGACCTCGTCAATTGCGACGCGGCGTTCGCGAACATCCAGCTCTTCATGTGAGCGGGGACGACGACGTGAGCGACACCGTCCATCGGCTCTTCACCGCCTCGGCCGCGCGCTGGGCCGAGCGGCCCTTCCTCAGCGTGCTGCCGGAAACCGCGGCGATCTACGGCATCGAGGCGGGCGAACTCAGCTACCGCGACGCGGCCGCGAAAATCGCCGCGCTGCGCAACGCCTACGCCGCCGCCGGCTACGGCCATGGCCACCGCATCGGCCTGCTGCTCGAGAACCGCCCGGCGTTCTTCCTGCACTGGTTCGCGCTCAACGCGCTCGGCGCATCGGTCGTGCCGATCAATGCCGACCTGCGCGCGGCCGAGCTCGAATACCTGATCGGCCATTCCGAAATCGCGCTCGCGGTCGCGCTGCCCGAGCGCCACGCCGATCTCGTCGCCGCAGCCGACCGCGCCGGCCGCCCGTTCCGCGTCGTCGCCGACGGCGAAGCGCCGCCGCCGGCCGCGTTCGCGGCCCCGCTCGCCGGGACCTCGGTCGGCGAGCTGACCGAATGCGCGCTGCTCTATACGTCGGGCACGACCGGGCGACCGAAAGGCTGCATCCTGCCGAACCGCTACTTCCTGCACGCCGGCCGCTGGTACGCGGACGTCGGCGGGCTCGCGCGCCTGTACCCGGGCGAGGAGCGGATGATCACGCCGCTGCCGCTCGTGCATATGAACGCGATGGCGTATTCGGCGATGGCGATGCTCACGACCGGCGGCTGCCTGATCCCGCTCGACCGCTTCCACCCGAAGAGCTGGTGGGCGAATGTCCGCGACGCGCGCGCCACCGTCGTGCATTACCTCGGCGTGATGCCGGCGATGCTGATGAAGGCCGAACCGTCCCCCGAAGACCGGGAGCATTCGGTGCGTTTCGGCTTCGGCGCCGGTGTCGACCGCAGCCTGCACCGCATCTTCGAGGACCGCTTCGGCTTCCCGCTGCTCGAAGCGTGGGCGATGACCGAGACCGGCGCCGGCGCGGTGATCATCGCGAACCGCGAGCCGAGGAAGATCGGCACGAGCTGCTTCGGGCGTGAGGGACCGGACGTCGAGGTGCGCGTCGTCACCGACGACGGCCGCGACGCCGCGATCGAGGAACACGGCGAACTGCTCGTCCGCCACGCCGGCGACGACGCGCGCTACGGCTTCCTCGCCGGCTACCTGAAGGACGAGGCCGCGACCGCAGAGGCCTGGGCCGGCGGCTGGTTCCACAGCGGCGACGTCGTGCGGCGCGACGCCGACGGCTTGCTGCATTTCGTCGACCGCAAGAAGAACGTGATCCGCCGCAGCGGCGAGAACATCGCCGCGGTCGAGGTCGAGAGCGTGCTGCAGCAGCACCCGCTCGTCAAAGCCGTCGCGGTCGCCGCGGTGCCCGACCCGGTGCGCGGCGACGAAGTGATGGCCTGCGTCGTCGCGCAGCAGCCGCCTGCCGACCGCGCGACGATGGAGGCGGCTGCGGCCGAACTCGTCGACTGGACACTCGGCCAGATCGCGTACTACAAGGCGCCGGGCTTCGTTGCGTTCGTCGACAGCCTGCCGCTGACCGCGACGAACAAGATCCAGCGCGGCGAACTGAAGACGCTCGCGCCGACGCTCGTCGGCCGCGCGAACTGCGTCGACACCTGCGCGATGAAGAAGCGCCAGGAGGTCGGCAAGTGACGCGCTGGCTCGGCTACGACGGCGTCGCCGTCGCGGTGCCGGTCACGGTGCCGTACGAACGCTACTCGACGCACAGCGCGCACTGGTGGCTCGGCCGCGCGCTCGCCGGGTTGATTCGGGGCGCGGGGATCGCGAAGGCGGACATCGACGGCGTCTGCGTGTCGAGCTTCACGCTCGGCCCGGACACCGCGGTCGGCCTGATGCAGCACCTCGGCATGACGCCGCGCTGGCTCGACCACATCCCGATGGGCGGCGCGTCCGGCGTCGTCGCGCTGCGCCGGGCGGCGCGCGCGGTGCAGGGCGGCGACGCCGACGTCATCGCGTGCATCGCGGGCGACACCAACCAGGTCGATTCCTTCCGCAACACCGTCAGCCAGTTCTCGCGCTTCGCGCAGGACGCCGTCTATCCCTACGGGGCCGGTGGCCCGAACGCGAGCTTCGCGCTGCTGACCGACTACTACATGAAGCAGTACGGCGCGACGCGCGAGGACTTCGGCAAGCTGTGCGTCGCGCAGCGCGACAACAGCCTGAAGAATCCGCACGCGCTGATGAAGAAGCCGCTGACGCTCGCGCAGTACCTCGACGCGCGGCCGATCACCGACCCGATCCACCTCTTCGACTGCGTGATGCCGTGCGCCGGCGCCGAAGGCTACCTCGTGATGAGCGAGGAACGTGCCCACGCGCTCGGCTTGCCGTTCGCCCGCATTCGCTCGACGATCGAGCGCCACAACGCGTTCCCCGAAGACCCGATCCAGTTCCGCGGCGGCTGGGCGATGGACCGCGACGCGCTGTACGAGCACGCCGGGGTCGCGCCCGCCGACGTCGATTTCGTCGAGACCTACGACGACTATCCGGTCATCAACATGATGCAGTTCGAGGACCTCGGGTTCTGCGCGAAAGGCGAAGCGCCGGCCTTCGTGCGCGAGCACCGCTTCACGATCGACGGCTCGTTCCCGTTCAACACTTCCGGCGGCCAGCTGTCGGTCGGCCAGGCGGGTGCGGCCGGCGGCTACCTCGGCTTCGTGCAGGCGCTGCGCCAGCTGACGAACAGCGCCGGCGACATGCAGGTCAAGGACGCCCGCATCGCCCTCGTGTCCGGCTTCGGCATGATCAATTACGACCGCGGCCTGTGCTCCGGCGCGGCGCTGCTCGAACGGGGGATGGCATGACGGAAGCGTTCGGCAAACCGACGAAGAAGAACCCGACCGCCCGCACCCGCCTGCCGACGCTGCCGCCCGGCTCGCGCAGCCGCACCGCGCTCGGCCTCACCCGCGCCGCGGCGGAAGGCCGCTTCGAGATGCAGGTCTGCGCCGATTGCGGCGCGGTGCAATACCCGCCGCGCGAAGTCTGCGGCGACTGCCTGTCCGAGCGGCTCGACTGGCGCGCCGTCGCCGACGGCGGGCGGCTCGTCGCGACGACCACCTTGCGCCACAGCAATGACCTGTATTTCCGCGAGCGCCTGCCGTGGCGCGTCGGGACCGTGAGGATGGACGCCGGCCCGTCGGTCGTCGCGCATGTGCACGAGGATTGCGCCGACGACGGTCGCGTGCGCCTCGCACTGAGACTCGACCGCAGCGGCCAGGCTGTGCTGCACGCATTGCCCCCGGAGGACACCCCGAACATGAACGACTCGCCGCAACTGCGCGAAAGCCACTGCGACCCGAAGCACCGCCGCGCGCTCGTCACCGACGGCCGCTGCGCGCTCGGGCGCGCGCTCGCGAAAGCGCTGCTCGACGCCGGCGCCGCGACGGTGTTCGTCGGCGACCCGACGACCTGGAAAGCCGACGCCGCGTTCGACGCCTTCGTCACGTCCGATCCGCGCATCGAGCCGGTCGCGCTCGACGTCACCGACACCGACTCGGTCGAGCGCCTCGCGGCGTCGATCGGCGGCAAGGTCGAGATCCTCGTGAATACCGCGGACCATCCGCGCGACGGCGGCGTGATGACGCGCCGGGACGTCGGCATCGCGCGCGACGCGATCGACGTCAATGTGCTCGGCCTGATGCGCCTCGCGCAGGCGTTCGGCCCGGCGCTGGGAGCGCGCGCCGGCGACGGCGCGAACCACGCGGTCGCGTGGGTCAACGTGCTGTCGATCCACGCGCTCGCGGCGCTGCCGACCCGCGGCGGATGGTCCGCGTCGAAGGCCGCCGCGCTGTCGCTCGCGCAGACGCTGCGTGCGGAGTTTCGCGCGTCCGGCATCCGCGTGCTGAACGTCTTCCCCGGCCCGATCGACGACGAATGGGAGCAGCTCACGCCGCCGCCGAAACTCGCGCCGTTCGCCGTCGCGAAGGCGATCGCCCGCGCGCTGCAGGACGGCGTCGAGGACCTCTATGTCGGCGAAGTCGCCGAGGAGCTGCGCGCGCGGCTGCGCGAAAACCACAAGGCCGTCGAGCGCGAGCTCGGCAATTGAAGGCCCACCCAACGAATAGACCCGCAAGGGCACCCCAACCACCGAAGGAGACCCCCATCGTGAGCACCCCGATCCTCGCGCAGTTCATGGCCGAGTTGCTGTCCGGCCGCGTAAGACTCGTTGACCTCACGCAGACCCTGACGCCGGAATTCCCGACGATCGTGCTGCCGCCGGAATTCGGCCAGGCGTGGCCGTTCCGCGTCGAGGAGATCTCGCGCTACGACGAGCGCGGCCCGGCGTGGTACTGGAACAACTTCTCGTGCTCGGAGCACACCGGCACGCACTTCGACGCGCCGGTGCATTGGGTCACCGGCAAGGACCAGCCGAACAAC